>JANMFB010000302.1:0-3872 GCA_031377605.1 Ferruginibacter sp. | reverse complement strand
AGCGAATAATCTCTTAATAGATTACTAACTATAACTAGAAAAATATTCTTTATTGAATCATTTAGTTCCAGAGCTGAAAATCTTAAAGCCTCGATATCTGTTAATATATCAAGTGGAAACCAGTTCTTTAAATATTGTATTCTTTGGTCAGTATCATCAAGAACAAATTTGCTTTTAATGGATAAATATTTTTTGAAAAACATTTCCTTGCTCTTTGTAATCTCTATGGCCGAAACACTTAGGGCATCAATTTTTGCGTTTGCAATAAATACTGCTAAAGGATTAATATCTGTACCGTTTGCAGAAATATTATCATGTGCGGATTCGACTAATGTAGTTCCGCTACCGCAGAATGGGTCAAGGATATTGTCTCCAGCTTTAACATTATAAATATTGAACAATGACCTCACTACTTGTGGATTAAATTTTCCTTTGTATTCATGCAAGCCGTGTACAGAATATCGAGTGTTTTGTCTTTTATGTCTAATTATTGTTCCGCTTCCATTTTCAAAGTGAAATTGAATCGTTGGGAATATTTCTTTTTCGATTTCAGCATGTGAAAAATAAACTAACTTATTTATGCTATCGCTGTTCTTTAAACCGGAAATTAGAAGCCTGTCATCAAACTCTTTTAACTGCTTCGGTTCTAAAAGTGATTGAACTTCTCTTACAGCAAACCTTTTCTCATAGGGAAAAAACTTGTAGTTATGCCAGTATAGATTTATTTCCTGAGTTTTCATTTAACTATTTTTGAAGTATTACAATAAATTCATCTTTTATACGAGCATGCGAAAGGTTGAATGACTTTCTTCCTGGCCTTATAACTCTTTTTAGAGTTGTAATGTGATTTAATCCAGCTTGTTTTCCAATGCTTGCTATGAGTTTTTCATTTTCAATAATTTCTCCATGAATTTTTGATTGTCCAATGACAAAACAAATAAATGCATCTTTCGCACATACATCCCATAAATGATTAAACAACGTTTCCATTTGGATAATAAAATCATCCGCCGTTTGGTGATTCTTCTTGAAATAATGAGCTCTTGCACCTATTTCGTTTTCCTTTACATCAATCGGGTCGTAACCTAACCACCACATTCTGTATTTATGATATAGCCAATATTCATAAGCATTGGGATATGGTGGTGATGTAATTACTAATCCTACCTTTTTACTAAAATCACTCTTTTCAAGTAGTAGAGAATTTTTGTTTATTACTTTTGAAGGTGTTTTGAAAATATTTTGATTTTTTGCTTTCCAAAGTTTTTCAGCCGAAAGGTTAAACAAGTTGAAGACATCATCTTTTCCCCATTGGTTTTCAACTGCTGCGTATCTGGTATCGCTATCTTGATTGGATACTCTTACTATTATGCTTGATAAGCAATATTTCAACGCATTTAAAATTGATTCGTTTTCTGTTTTGTTTATCTCGTTTAAAATAATTGCTAATCCTTTTTGAACTTCCTTTTTAAACCAATGGTCAAGATTTGGTATTTGTGGAATCGTTATTTTCCCTTTGTGGGCCGCACAATTATTTACTATCTCATTTACAGTATTTAGAAATTCTGACGGAAGCTTTTGGGTTTTGACTTTTGAGAGAAGGCATGCGATCGGGTTAAGGTCAACACCCACGGATTCAATTCCTGCTTTTTGTGATTCAACTAATGTAACACCACTCCCACAAAATGGGTCTAGAATTATTGTATTTAGAGGAATTGGAAGGTTTGATATTAAAGTCCTCGGAATTTCCGGAATAAACTTAGCTGGGTAAGGATGTATTGAATGAATGGCTTCAGCAGTTGAATTCTGAAAGTCCCAATTTAAATTTTCCAATTTCTCTTTCAAATCTATTTCTGTTAATATCATTTTCTCGTCGTCCTTTTTGATTTCAAATATTCTATTTTTTCCTCTGCAACTTTTAATATGTCGACTGAACTTTCTTCATCTAACAACTCATAAACTACTTTGTCACTTACAAAACTGATATGAAGTTCTTTTTTGTCAGCTTTGAATATTTTAGATAGCTTATCAATCATGTCGGGATTAGCTTTCCGTTCATTTCTCTCAATTTTGCTTAATGTTGATTGGTCAATATCAAGCAACGCTGCAAGCTTCCTCAATGGCATACCATCATCTTCACGAAGTTTGCGAAGTGTCTCACCAAAAGTTTGTTGTGTTACCATAGACAAGTTTAAGTCTTGACAATAATTGTCCAAATATAAGAAGTCTGAACTTGAAATGCCAAATATTTTAGCAATAATTTTAGCTTGTTACTAAAATGTGAGTTGATGATGATGATAAAGTTTCTCCTGTTAGTTGGGTGGTGGGTGGGCTTGGTGCCGAGTAAAGATGTATTGCTTAATTGCATGGCTAATGTTGATAGATATTCGTCAGCCGGGGTGGGCAGGCTGTGCGTTGGCATTTTTAGCTCTTTGCAAGGTTGGCTTTGTGTCGGGGTTTTGTGTGCCTTGCAATGTGCTAAAAATAGCGTGGGGTCGGGTCGGCAAAGTCATGGATGCTTAAATGTTTGCAGGATGTCGTTTAGGGTGACGTACAACGAACAGGTATTGCTGCAGGTGTGGAATTCATTGCTTGTCCTGCCCGGAACTGCTGCCTAATAAAGAATTAAAAGTACAAGATAAGAACTAAAAGCCCAACAGAATTCCGTCAGCTGAAACCGCTGCAGATAGCGAACTACAGCCGAAGATTACAACGTCCTGCCACACTTGCAGCAATACCCATGTTGTACGCTGCATTAGTCCACCTAGAATTAAGCGATGCTCAATTTTTGTTTTGATAGCTCAACTTTAAAATTGACTTTGGCATTGAGTGCATTGAAAACTTTTATTACTGTGTCAAACCGAGCATTTGTAAAATTGTTTTCAAGTTTTGAGATTTGTGCTTTTTGAACACCAACCATTTGTCCAAGTTGTTCCTGTGTCAAATTTTGATGCGTTCTTGCCTCTTTTATTGCACTGCCTAATAATTCTAATTTTAATTCGTACTCGAAAGCATCACGTCTTTTTGTGCCAACCTTGCCAACGTGTTTGTCAATCATTGTGTCGAGTGAAACAGTTTTTAATTTTTTTGTTGACATTGTTTATTTATTTTTTTGTTCAAAATATTGTTCTCTAATTCTTTCAGCTTTCTCAAGGTCGGTCTTTGGTGTTCTGTCTGTTTTTTTAATAAGTCCGTGGGTTGATAAAACTAAAGTTTGTTGTCCTTGCGATTTGTCCCAAAAGGCAAAAATTCTAAAGTGTGTTTTGTTATAAAATGTTCTGAATTCCCAAATGTTGTCATTAAGTTTTTTGAAGAGTTCAGGGTCGTTTGTCAATTGAGCCTTTTTGATATTGTAGTAAATTTTCTGTTGAGACTTTTGGTCTAAACTTTCCATAAATTCAACGGCTTCGGGAAGAAATTCGACTTTGAATTTTTCGTTCATTCGCTTTTTTTGTCAAAGCTACAAGTTTCCTATTAAAGAAACAATTTAAATTTCGTAGGGTTTCCAAAAATGTAGCGTACAACGGGCAGGGCTTGCTGCAGGGCTGGAATTCATTGCTCGTCCACCCGGAACCGCTGCTGATTAAAGATATAAAAGAACAAGTTAACAAACAAAAGCCCAACAATGTATGTCCAGCCCAGATGAAGCACAACAGCGATAAAATGCCCAATTGCTCCAATGTCCAGCCAGCCTTGCAGCAAACCCAATGTTAGGCGCAGACATTACCGAGTTTTTAGTCGCCTTAAGAGGTAATTCGCAAATACAATTGACATGTGATAACGAAATGAAGAGTCATCTTCATCTGAAAGTCCTGGGTGTGAGCCTTCCGGATGCAATCGCACCCAAAAACCATAAACAAATGAGTCGTCTT
>JANMFB010000294.1:0-6456 GCA_031377605.1 Ferruginibacter sp. | reverse complement strand
GTAGAGATGAAAAAAAGCAAGATGATCTAAGAAAAGTAATAAATTCTGATAAAGTCAAATTTTATATTGGTGATGTTAGAGATTATGATTCAGTAGATTCTGTAGTGAATGGGGTAGACTATATTTTTCATGCTGCAGCTTTAAAGCAAGTACCCTCTTGTGAATTTTTTCCTTTAGAAGCTGTTAAGACCAATATAATTGGTACCGATAATGTTTTACGAGCAGCAGAAAAATACGCCGTAAGTAAAGTAGTTGTTTTGAGTACTGATAAAGCTGCTTATCCAATTAATGCTATGGGAATGTCCAAGGCTCTTATGGAAAAAGTAATGATTGCAAAGTCTAGAAATCTAGACGATACTAAAACAATTTTTTGTGGTACTCGATATGGAAATGTAATGGCTTCAAGAGGTTCTGTAATTCCATTATTTATTGATCAAATAAAATCAGGAAATGCGATTACTATTACAGATGGGAATATGACTAGGTTTATGATGACTTTAGAGGATGCTGTGGAATTGGTTTTGTATGCATTTGAAAATGGTAAACAAGGTGATTTGTTTGTACAAAAATCTCCCGCTGCAACTATTCTTGTATTGGTAGAGGCATTGTTAGATTTATATGGGGCGAAAAATGAAATAAAGATAATAGGAACACGACATGGCGAAAAACTATATGAAACGCTAGTTAACAAAGAGGATATGGTGAAAGCAGAGGATTTAGAAAATTATTATAGAATACCTGCAGATAATAGAGATTTAAATTATAATCAATTTTTTTCAGAAGGAACAAAATACAACGATACTATTGAAGAGTATCATTCTCACAATACAGTAAGATTAAATGTGGAAGAAACAAAGAAATTATTACTCAAGTTGCCCATTATAAGAAATGATTTAGGATTATAATTTTTTATGAATGCTCAATTAATTTCAGGCAATATTTATACGGATGAAAGAGGCTCTTTGAATTTTTTTAATGAGTTTGACATGACTCCAGTAAAAAGATTTTATACCATTGAACATCCTAAAACAGATACAGTAAGGGCTTGGCAAGGGCATAAAATTGAAACTAAATGGTTTTATGTTCTGCAAGGTGCGTTTACGATTTTGCTTATTAAGCCTGATCAATGGAATAATCCATCACCAAATCAGACAATCGAAAAGTTTAGTATGAAGCAAGGGGATAATACAGTATTAAAAATCCCCGGAGGGTATATTAATGGATTTAAAGCCGATATGCAGCATTCAAAATTGATGGTTTTCTCAGATGCTACATTAACAGAATCTGAATTAGATAATTTTCGATTTGATAAGGAACTTTGGTGTGATTGGAATAAACTAAGTATTTTATGATTAAGGTAGGAGTGACAGGTAATAATGGATTTATTGGAAAGCATGTTTGTAATAACTTAAGGTTATTGGCTGATCAATTTGAGTTAATAGATTTTAAAAGGGCATATTTTGATGACTCAAATAGTTTAAATGATTTTGTACAATCTTGTGATGTGATCATTCATTTAGCAGGAATTAATAGGCATGATGATATTCAGTTTTTGCATGATACTAATGTTTCTATTACAGAAAAATTACTCGGTGCTTGTAACAGTGTACAAGCAAAACCTAAAATAATATTTTCTTCGTCATCACAACAAAAACAAGACAACCTTTATGGGAAATCGAAAAAAACTTCAGCTGATTTAATCAGCCATTGGAGTGTAAGTAATGCGTCAGCTTCTACAATTTTGATTATACCCAATGTGTTTGGACCTTTCGGAGAACCCTATTATAATTCAGTAATAAGTACATTTTGCTATGAGCTTGTAAATGGTAAAAATCCAACAATACAAATAGACAATGTAGTAAAATTTATTTATGTAGATGAACTGGTTGATATTATAATAGAAGAGGTAATGAACTTAAGTTCTAGTAATTTATTAGAAGTATCTTCTACGTATGAGTGCCTTGTGTCAGAGATATTAAGCACACTCGAATTATTTAAGGAGACTTATTTTAATAAAAACAGCATACCAAACCTCTCTAATACTTTTCAGTTAAATTTATTTAATACCTTTCGCTCATACATTAATCATAAAAGTTTTTTTCCTGTTATGTTAAATCAGCATGAAGATGAGAGAGGTGCTTTCGTTGAAATAGTTAGGCTTGGCACAGGTGGGCAAGTTTCTTTTTCTACTACTCATCCATCTGTTGTGCGAGGCAATCATTTTCATAAAAGAAAAATTGAAAGGTTTGCTGTTATTAAGGGCAAAGCACTTATTCAATTAAGGAAGTATAATGATGAGGAGGTTTTGGAATTTCATTTAGATGGAGCTACTCCATCTTTTGTAGATATGCCTGTATGGTATAGTCATAATATTAAGAATGTAGGAGATGAAACATTGTATACCATATTTTGGATTAATGAACCTTACAATGCTGCGAACCCAGACACTTACTTTGAAGAAGTATCGTTTCATGTTTAATGTTAATATTTTAAATCTACCATAAATGAATTTGATAAAAAAGCTGAAAGTAATGACAGTAGTGGGTACAAGGCCTGAAATAATTAGGCTCTCGAGGGTTATTACTGCATTGGATGAATCTAATTCTATAGAGCATATTTTAGTACATACAGGGCAGAATTATGATTACGAACTCAACCAAATTTTTTTTGAAGATCTTGGAATTAGAAAACCAGATTTCTTCTTAGAAGCAGCTGGCAAAAATGCATCAGAAACAATTGGATTAATTATTTTAAAAATCGATCCTTTGCTAGAAGCAGAAAATCCGGATGCTTTTTTGGTACTTGGAGATACGAATAGTTGCCTTTGTGCAATACCTGCAAAAAGAAGAAAGATTCCAATTTTTCATATGGAGGCAGGTAATAGATGTTTTGATCAAAGAGTGCCTGAGGAGATAAATAGAAAAATTATTGATCATATAGCGGATATAAATTTACCATACAGTTCTATTGCTAGAGAATATTTATTAAGAGAAGGGTTGTTGCCTGATAGAATTATAAAAACAGGCTCACCTATGTTTGAGGTTTTGCAGCATTATCTTCCGAAAATAAAGCAATCGAGTATTTTAGAAAAACTGAACTTAAAAAAAGATGAATTCTTTTTAGTTTCTGCTCATAGAGAAGAAAATGTTTCAAACGTTGTAAAGTTAAATGAGCTTATTAATGGATTAAATGTTATTGCTGAGAATTACAAGTATCCTATAATTGTAAGTACTCACCCTCGAACACAAAAAATGATAGATGGACTTGATGATAAATTAATAAGTAAATTGATACATTTTTTGAAGCCATTAGGTTTTTATGATTTTAATAATCTTCAACTGAATGCAAAAGTTACATTATCTGATAGTGGAACAATTTCTGAAGAATCTTCCATATTAAACTTTAGAGCGCTCAATATTAGAGAGGCACATGAAAGGCCTGAGGCAATGGAACAGGCTTCTGTAATGATGACTGGATTTAATGTTGATAGAATATTACAAGGAATTCTTCATCTTGAGAAACAAGAAATTGGCATAAACAGAAACTTATTACCTGTGAACGATTATAGTATGCCTAATGTTTCTGAGAAAATAGTAAGAATTATTTTAAGTTATACAGATTATATAAATAGGGTTGTTTGGAAATCTTAAATTTATCTAAATCACCACAATGATTTCAATCGTAACTGCATATTATAATCGTAAGAAATTATTTTACAATACGCTATTAGGGCTACAAAATTCTACCATTAAAGACTTTGAAGTTATAGTTGTTGATGATGGAAGTAATGAAGAAAATCGGCTAGAAGACTTAGAATCAGTATTTAGTTTTCTGAAAGTAATACGGCTTGAGCCAAAAAATAAATGGTATATTAATTCTTGTATTCCATTTAATATTGGGTTTAGCGCTGCAAAAGGAGATATTATAATCATTCAAAATCCTGAGTGCACTCATTATGGAGATATTTTAAAATTCGTAAATGAGCAACTCAAGAAGAATGACTATTTTAGTTTTGGGGCTTATTCATTAGATAAGGCAACGACGGATGCAATAAATAATACAAATGCAGGTTTTCTGGAGTCTTTAGCAATTCCATTTTTTGACAAACCAATATCTCAAGATGGAGAGGCAGGCTGGTATAACCATTCCTTACATAGACCTAAAGGTTTTCATTGGTGTACAGCAATTTTTAAATCTGATTTAGATGCTTTAGGTGGATTTGACGAAAGGTATGCGCTTGGTGTAGCTTTTGATGATAATGAACTTTTAGCTAGAATACAAAAAAAAGGAATGAATTATAAAATAATTAATGAGCCTTTCGTTTTGCACCAAAATCATTTTAAAATAGATACAGAAACAAGTAAATCCATAAATCCATTTTATACACGTAAAGATGCTAAGTTGCTTTGGGAGAAAAACGAGTATATATTTAATAAACTTACTTTACAAGAAAAGAGATGGGAAGCTAATAAACAATCAATCTCTAAAATTAAACTGGACGATTTTTTTCTAACTAAAAGATTGAAATATAAAAAGAGTATTGAATTTTTTATTTGGAGAATAAATAATAAATGGGGACGTATGTTTAAAAAAGGTGCGAATGAATAATTTAGTCAGTATTATTATTCCATGTTTTAACCAAGGGGCATTTATTAGAGAAACTATAGAATCTGTAAAAAGCCAAACGTACAATGATTGGGAAATTATTATCGTAAACGATGGTTCTAATGATGCAGATACTTTAAAGGAATTAGATATTTTAAAAGTTGAAGGCTTTAATATTATTAATTCTCTAAACTGTGGTGTATCTGCAGCAAGAAATAAAGGTATAGCTGCTGCAAAAGGGGATTTTGTTTTGCCTTTAGATGCAGATGATAAAATATCTCCTGAGTATTTGCAAGAAGCCATTAAGGTATTATTAGAAAAGCCAGAAGTGAAATTGGTTTATTGTGATTGTGAATATTTTGGAACACTAACAGGGCTTTCACAAGTGCCTCCATTTACCTTAAAAGGAATGCTAAAAGAGAACTTAATATTTAATGCTGCACTATTACGAAAAGCAAGTGTAATAGAAGCGGGTGGATACGATGAAACTTTTTTAGCAGGATGGGAAGATTGGGAGCTTTGGTTGAGATATATAAAAACGGAAGCAGAAGTTTATAAACTACCTCACACTTATTTTTATTATAGAATTAAGGAAGACTCCAGAAATAGTTCTATAAAAAATGAACGATTACAAATTTGTGAACAACAATTATACAAAAAACATATTGATTTATATTTAAATCAAAATCCAAAACCAATATCTGCAATAAAGAATTATACTTTTTATAAAAATGAATATGAAAAGTTAGAAGATTATAAGCATAAGCTTCATCTTTCTTTAAGTTATCGAATTGGCAATTTTATATTAGCTCCGCTTAAGTGGATTAAAGGACTTTTAAAAAATGAGTCATAAGATTTCTGTAATTATTCCGAATTATAATCATGCTCCTTTTTTGCAAGAACGGATAAGAAGTGTGTTAAACCAATCTTTACCTGCTTTTGAAATAATTGTTCTTGATGATTGCTCTACCGATAACAGCGTTGAAATTATTGAAGCGTTCGTTGTCCAATATCCGCAAATCCAATTTATTAAAAATGAAATAAACAGCGGATCTACTTTTGCACAATGGAATAAAGGAGTAGCACTTACAAAAGGAGACTTGGTATGGATTGCAGAATCTGATGATGTGGCTGAACCAATATTATTAGAAAAATTAAACAGCCTCTTTGAGTCGGATACTTCTATAACACTAGCATATACACAAAGTAAAAAAATTAATAAGGATGGCGAGATAATGGGTTCGTGGAAATCTTATACAAATGACTTAGATAGTGAACTATTCGAAAATGATTTTATAATGGATGGAGAAATCTATATTGAGCGTTTTCTAATTCATAAGAATACAATACCCAATGCAAGTGCTGTAGTTTTTAAAAAAAATGCTTACGAAAAAAGTGGTGGTGCATCAGAGCCTTTAAAAAATGTTGGCGATTGGCTTACATGGTTGCAAATACTTTCGTTAGGAAAAATAGGTTTTGTTTCAGAAACTTTAAATAGTTTTAGATACCACGAAGGGAGTGTTATAGCTAAAGCTACAAAGAATATAAGTAAAACTGACTTTAATGATTGGTATGGGTTAGCGTTGCGAACTAGATTAATACAACGTTTCAAAAAAAATAAAATACAACTTAGTAGTAAAGTAAAAAGAATAAATGCAGCATACATGGCCTTAGATAAGGGTAATTTGGGTTTATATAATTTACAAAATGGAAATTTTTTAAAGGGGTGGAAATTGATTTTGCAAGCATCATTTTATCCAAAGATTCAGTCAGGATTTATTAAAAGAGCATTATTAAAAAAATACTGAAGAATTCATAATGAACCCTAAAGTTTCTATACTTATACCTACA
>JANMFB010000248.1:0-3983 GCA_031377605.1 Ferruginibacter sp. | reverse complement strand
AAGTAAGTTTTTTTTCAAGAGTTACAATAATTTTATTTTCTCTATCGATAAATGTTGCTGAATCTTGTTTCTCCAAAGTGCCATTTGCTTTAGTTCCTTTACTATCTGCACTTACTAAAAAATCAACACCAGGTATAAGGTTTTTTCCATTCAAGGTTACTTCCATTTTGCCTGGAAAAGTATTTGCCGGCACAGCAAAATTCTGGAAATAGCTTTTCCCATTTATCGGAATTAATCCGATATTTTTTAATTCATTAGCTAAAAAATTAGCTGTATTTTCCATTCCATTTCTGGTGTACCCTCTACCCCAAAATGTACGAGATGTGAGTGTATCAACTATTCTTCGGTTATAGGAAATATCTTGTGCATATGAAAATGGAGTATTGAAAAGAAGAAGTAATACAAAATGTAATTTCATAATTCATATTATTTAACCTGGTACAACATAAACTTCTCTTGAAAATAAGGTTCTTCAAAAACTTTACTTATCTCCCATACAAAAGGTTTGCAATTACTCTCAAATATTTCTTGTGCTAAATCGCCTCCTTTTAAACATATCAATCCATTGGGCACTCCCTTTTCAGCCTTAGCTGTGCGGCGAACAAGTTTTCTGCTCCAATGCCACAAACTACCCAATGGAGCAACCGCTCGAGATACAACTACATCAAATTGTTTGTTTTTTATTTCTTCTGCCCTTGCATGTTGAGTAGTAATATTTTTTATCTCAGCCGCTTCTACAACAGCATTTATAACTTTTAATTTTTTGCCTACACTATCTACCATATGAAACTTTGCATCTGGAAACATGATAGCAAGTGGAACACCAGGAAAACCTCCACCACAACCAAGGTCCATTACTTCCATACCTGCTTTAAACTCAAACTTGGTAGCTATAGCCAATGAATGCAACACATGATGTAGATAGAAATTATCCATATCCTTGCGGCTTATTACATTAATTTTCTCGTTCCATTCAGAATATAAATCTTTGAGCATAGCAAATTGTGCAAGTTGCTCTGGAGTAAAATCGGTAAAATATTTTTGCAGGAGTTCCATGAATGTAAAATTACATGACTTTTAGTGAGATATTTTAGCTTCGTGATTATTATTTTAACCACAAAGAACGCAAAGTGATTACCAAAGTTCACTTAGATTTTTTACTTCCACGTAGGCTTTGGTTTCTTTAATAATGAAGGTGCAAAAAAGATATAATAAAAAAACATCCACAACTCAAAGAAAATAAAATAGAGAAATAAATCATGCTCATCTAATTTTTTTGCAGCCTTTGCATAAACTATAGCGAGTAAAACAAAAACAGGTGCAAATCCAATCAATGCATATTGCCAATTATAAAAAATAGCACAAGTTATCAATGTAGGATAAAATAAAAATTGCGCCATGGCATATAATCCAAGTAAAAATTTATGAACAGGTCTATAATATTTAGAGGTAGTGTAATGTCTATTTTTTTGACTCTTCCATTTAGCAAAACTATCAGCAGGTTCACTTAAGGTAAAACTATCCTTATCAATATTAATTTTTACATTTTTCTTGGTAGCTGCCATATTGATGAATAAATCATCATCCCCACCAGGAATATTATTGTGTGCAGTAAATCCTTTGTGCCTGTAAAAAATCGCTTTCTTGTAAGACAAATTTCTGCCTACCCCCATATATGTAGTGCCTGCTAATGCATAACTCATGTACTGCAATGCGCTATGGAAAGTCTCCCAACGGATAAGCTTGTTTAGCAAGCCAGCCTTTTTATTATATGCACCATATCCCAGTACAATCTCTGTTTCATCATCATATATAGCCTGCATACTATTTATCCAATTTTCCGAAGCAGGAATACAATCAGCATCAGAGAGTAATAGAATTTCATGCTTTGCAGTTTTTATACCAATACTCAATGGGAATTTTTTACCCGGAATCATTTTTGCTTCCTGTGTAAGCTCAATAATGTGCAATTGTTTAAACTCTTTTCTTAATTCTTCTAATAAATATTTTGTGTCATCAAATGAATTATCATCTACAACAATTACTTCATGCGTACTATTATAATTTTGTAGCAATATCCCTGGAAGATTTTTTGCTAAATTAGCCGCCTCGTCTCTAGCACATATGATTACGCTTACAGCATTTGATCTGTAACTTTCTTTTGGCTTTGGTTTGTAGAAAGCAAATCTTACAAAGAAAAAAGTTAAGTAAAAAATTCTAATTACTACCAATACGATAAAAAAAACGAACAGAACGAATGGCCAATGTACTAGTAGCTTTGAGAAAATCATAGCTACAAAAATATTGCTTTAATAATTAAAATAAGGGTAAAATTTATTTAATTACTAAAGATGAAAAGAAAAGAAACCGAAATAAATAGTTTTATATTCTTTGTGAATCTTTGTGGCCTTTGAGTCTGTATGGTTCAACTACTCGATTAAATAAAAGCTAAATCAGGGGACTGAACTTGAACGGAGATTATTAATCCTGATTACAAAAAGAATCAATAACAAAGAATTCTTACCACCGAAGTAAAATCAATGATCAAATGCTTGTTACCAAAAAATTATGGCTTTCTAACTTTATTACTGCACTTTTGCAAAAAAGCTAACGAATGGCGGCATTACAATTTCAGCTAGAGAAAACAGATCGAAATACAAAAGCTAGAGCAGGCACAATCACTACTGATCATGGAGTAATACAAACGCCCATTTTTATGCCCGTAGGAACCGTTGGAACCGTAAAGGCGGTTACACAAAAACAACTCAAAGAGGAAGTAAAGGCACAAATCATTTTGGGAAATACCTATCATTTGTATTTGCGCCCGGGTTTAGAAATTTTGGAAGCTGCGGGTGGTTTGCATAAATTTAATGGATGGGATAAACCAATATTAACTGACAGTGGTGGGTACCAAGTTTTCTCCCTTGCTAATAATAGAAAAATAAATGAAGAAGGTGTAACATTTAAATCGCATATAGATGGTAGCAAACATTTGTTTACACCCGAAAAAGTAATGGATATTCAAAGAATTATTGGTGGCGATATTATAATGGCTTTTGATGAATGCCCACCGTTTCCTAGTTCCGAAAAATATGCAAAAGATAGTATGGAGCTTACGCATCGTTGGCTAGATAGATGCATCAAACATTTTAATGGAACACCTGATAAATACGGCTACACTCAAAATCTTTTTCCAATTGTGCAAGGAAGCACATATAAACAATTTCGAACTGAAAGTGCTTCGTTTATTGCATCTAAAAATGCTGTAGGAAATGCCATTGGAGGGTTATCAGTAGGTGAGCCTACAGAAACAATGTATGAGTTTACAGAATTGTGTTGCGATATTTTACCTATAGATAAGCCTCGTTACCTTATGGGTGTTGGCACGCCATGGAATATTTTAGAAAACATTGCGCTCGGTGTGGATATGTTTGATTGTGTAATGCCTACTAGAAACGGACGCAACGCAATGCTCTTTACCAGTAAAGGAATAATAAATATTGATAACAAAAAATGGGAAAACGATTTTTCTGTGATAGATGATGGAATAGATTGCCCCACAAGTAATTTTTACAGCAAGGCATATTTACGTCATTTATTTAAAGGCAAAGAATATCTTGGGCTTACTATTGCAAGTGTACATAACCTTTCATTTTATTTGTGGTTGGTAACAGAAGCGAGAAAACAAATACTGGCAGGGAGTTTTTCTTCGTGGAAGAATGAAATGGTAATACAATTACAAACTAGACTTTGACGCCATTCTATCTAAACCATTTTAGAAGCAAATCAGGAAGATCTATTTTTTGGATTTAGTAACATTAAAAATGCCCCCAAGAAAATTGGAGGGCACTGAAAAACTCTTCTTAAAAGCAATATAAAAAAGGAGTAAAAAACTAAGGTTTTTTACTCCTTTTTTCGTAACTTATATCTTCTATAAAAAGGCAAAAAATGTTACTGCAACAACAAAAAATACAATTAAGTAC
>JANMFB010000225.1:0-21837 GCA_031377605.1 Ferruginibacter sp. | reverse complement strand
AGATCGCTGGCTACAAGAGGTTCTTTGGGTGGATTAAATCCTAAAATCATTGAAATAACTGATTTGTTAAAAGCCGCAGATTTTGATTACATCATTGTAGAAACAGTAGGTGTAGGGCAAAGTGAAATAGAAATTGCAGGCCTGGCAGATGTAACTGTAGTAGCCATAGTGCCCGAAGCGGGAGATGAAATACAAACTATGAAAGCCGGTGTAATGGAAATTGCTGATGTTTTTGTAGTAAACAAAGCAGATAGACCAGGAGCAGAAACTTTTGTAAAAAATTTAAGATTAATGCTTGCACCTACATTTTCTAATCATAAACACGAAGTAGAAGTTATAAAAACAATTGCATCTAAACAGCAAGGTATTGACGCATTAAAACTTGCTATTGATAAAATGCTTGCAAACAATACAAACGAACGAAAAGCATGGTTACTTGCAGAAAAAGCTTTTTATCTTATACAAAAAGAAAAAATGAGCGGTATAGATAAGCAAGACCTTAAAACAAAAATAGAAAATAGTAACACTGATTTTAATTTATACAGTTTTATAAAAAATTACTTATTGAAACGCTAATGTGCTTTAAATTTTGCCAAGCCAATCTTTATAACTCATTTCAAATTTTATTTCTTTTTCTCCATTTATTCCTACTTCTTTCCAACCTGCTTTTCTGTAAAAATCGGCTGCTCTTTTAAAAGGCGCTGTTCCTAACCATACGGTTGTTTTAGTGTTGGTAAAATACCAGTTCAGCATTATATCATGTAACTTTTTTCCTATGCCTTGCTTTTCAAAATTGGGATGTAAGAACAACGCCCAAATATTATTTTCTTTCAAATCCGCTATAGCGAAACCTACAATTTGTTCATTTATTTCGCAAACCCAACCTTTTCCTCTTTCAAACATAAACTCCTTGCAATCATCATCTGTTACCAAATTTGGGTTAGAGAGCATATTTTCTTTAACTGCATTTCTTACTATTTGTATTTGCGGAATATCTTCTAATAACGCCTCTCTAATTTTCATAAGTAATATTGTTTAGGCTTGCAGCAATTCATCTGCCTCGGTTGCCTTATTGCTCTTCCACCACCTATAAGCAATAACACCTACAATAAGAAAAGGTGTAAACATTAAATATAAGATGCCTGCATTTAATCCTTGTGCAGGTTTTTCTCCAAGCTGAGATGCTGTTTTTGTGCACATAGAGCATTGCGCATGTATACACAAAGTGAAAAATATATTAATTAAAAGGAAAACTATTTTTTTCATAATACATTTATTAAGATTCTTTCTTTTCCAATGCCGTTTGTGCTGCAGAGTTAAAAATAGATAATACGATGCTAAACAATAATGCCCACCAAAAACCATTTACGTTAATTCCATCTATTAGTTTTGCCGCAAGCATAATCATACCAGCATTTATTACTAATAGGAAAAACCCAAGTGTAACAACTGTAATGGGTAACGTAAGTAAAATCAAAATAGGTTTTACTATAGCATTTAAAAATGCTAATACAAGCGCAAAAATAATTGCAGTACCTATATTTTCTATTTTTATTCCGGATAAAATTTTTGACAAAATGAATGTTATTAAGCCTGA
Source organism: Ferruginibacter sp. (assembly GCA_031377605.1). Taxonomy (GTDB): domain Bacteria; phylum Bacteroidota; class Bacteroidia; order Chitinophagales; family Chitinophagaceae; genus Ferruginibacter. The sequence goes on along the minus strand of JANMFB010000225.1, from coordinate 20,240 downwards.
AATTAAAATCCTAGTTATAAAATTTATCATTTGATTAAGTTTAATATTATTTAATAAACAACAAGTTCATAAAATTTTTCTGGTTGCAGATACTTTTGTGCAAGTGCTTGTAGTTCTTCTGCAGTCACCTTTTTTATTGCATCTACTGAATCATAAAAATAGGTTTCATCTAAATTATTTAAAATGATATTTTTCCATTTTGCTATAATTTGAAATGGCCCATCAAGATCACCCAATATACTACCAATCATATAATTTTTTACGAGCGATAATTCTTCTTCGTCAATCAACTCCTCTCTCATAATTTTCATTTCCTTGTATACTTCTTCTATAGTTGCATTACACACATCTTTGCCAGCCTCTGTGCTTATTAGCCAAGCACTTTCTTGTATGTGATTTTGAATATAGCTGTGTATGCCGTATGTGTATCCTTTTTCCTCTCGGATATTGTTCATTAATCTAGAGCCAAAATACCCACCATAAATTGTATTGAGCACCATTACCTTTTTAAAATCTTCGTGATGCCTATTTGGGAATTGCTGTGCAATTCTGATGGCTCCTTGTACAGCATTTTCATCGTTTACAATTACATATTTCTTTTGTTCTGCAGGGTTTGTTTTGATTTTGTCCAAAACAAAAGATGGTTTGCCAAGGTTAAGCTTTCCAAAATTTTCATTCAGTAATGTTTCAATATTTGTTGGCAATTTACCCGCAACAAATATTACAGCTTTTCCATTTAAGTAATGCTCCTTGTAAAAGTCTTTTATCTCCTCTATGGTAAGTGCATCAAAATCCGCTGCATCATTAAAAGCGCCATATGGATGCGCTTCTCCGTAAAGATATTTATCTATCATTCTTGCAGCTACGAATTCTGCTTTTTGCAAATTTACTTTTAGCCGTTGCTTAGAATTTTGCTTAAAAATATCCAACTCTTCTTGCAGGAAAATGGAATTGGTAAGCATATCATTCATTAAAGGGAAAAGTTTATCTACATGCTTGCTCAGTGTGTGTAGCGTTAATGTAGCTGTTTCATTGTAGCAGGCCCTGCTACAACTAGAGCCATAATAATCAAATGTTTCATTTAATTGAAAAGCAGTACGAGTTGTAGTTCCATTCTTTAACAAAAAGTTTGTTGCGGCTGCTACTATTTTGGTTTTCTCAAAAAAGTTGCCGGCGTAAAAAACCATTTCCATTTGTAATACTTCTTGTGCATCTGTATTAATAGCATATACACTTAAGCCATTATCTAGCGTAAAAAGTTCATATGGCTTTAGTATAAGGTTAAAGTCCGTAGCATCTATTATTGGTGGAGCAATTGTTCTATTGAGCATAATCATTTTAATTCTAGTTTATCGTTTTATAAACTTTACTATTCAAATAAATCTTTTAAATAAGGGTTGTTATTTAGTAGCCTAGCGCTATGGTGTATGGTGATTATTTCTATTGAAAAAGGAGTATTTAGTTTGTAGATAATCCTAAATTTAAATAATTTAAGTTCTCTTATAACGGGGTCGTTAAACTCCTTTACAATTTTTCCGAAATCGGGCTGTTTATATAAGGTATCTATTTTAGCAATTATTGAACCAGCCACCATTTTTGCATTTTGTAAAGAATCTTTTTTTATATGCGTATAAATTGACACAATATCTCTTTTGGCTGTGTCAGTTATTTTAATTTGTACCATTCCTTTATTTCATCTTTAAAATCTTCCCAATTAGTTAGCCGTCCCGCTTCCGAATCTTTTAAGCCCTCATTCACTTTTTTCTTGAAGATAATATCATTAAAAATATGCTGTGCATCTTCCGATGACAAGTTGGTAGACAAATTTTCAATTTCTTTTTTTACCTCTTTAAATTTTACCGTACCCATTTATTTTGTTTTATCAAATTTACAATTTAATTCTGGCTTAAGTAATACATAGTAGTACAATTGTTTTCGTTAAAGATTATTCTAGTTTCATCCAATATATCTTTAGCCGTAACAGCCCTGTAACTGTCTAGTTCTTTATTTATCAAATCGGCATCGCCTAGTAATTCATACATGGCAATACTGGTGGCTCTGTTCATCACACTCATGTCTTCAAAAGCCATGGCGCTTTCTGTTTTGTTTTTTACCTTCTCCAATTCTGCTTCTGTAATGCCAGTTTCTTGTAGTTTTTTTAATTCCTCGTTTATGGCAGCTTCTGCTTTTTTAATATCTATTCCCTTTACTAGTTTGCCTTCTATTACCATTAAGCCAGCATCGGTGCTTCCCATTTGGTAACATTCAAGGTTGCTAAATAATTTTTGTTCTTTTACCAAGCTTTGAAACAAACGAGAAGAACCACCACCACTCATAATGTCAGAAATTAAATCTGCCACATAATACCGCTCATCTATCCTTGGATAAATATGCCAGCATTTATACAATGCATCCAATGGTACGTCCGCTTTTATTTCAATTGATCTGGGTGCAGTTTGTTTTGGTTCTACAGGCAAATTTCTAAGATATTTTTCTCCTGCTGGTATTGGACCAAACCATTTTTCTGATAACGCCTTTACTTGAGCCAATGTTACATTTCCTGCAACGGTAAGAATGGCGTTGCTAGGGTTGTAATGTTTTTTAAAAAATGCTTTTACATCGTCCAGCTTTGCATCTTCAATATGTTTAAGTGAGGCACCTATCGTCATCCATTTGTATGGGTGCGTAGTGTAAGCAACATTGCGAAGTTTGTGCCACACATCGCCGTAAGGTTTGTTTATATAATGTTCTTTATATTCTTCACACACAACTTTGCGTTGCACTTCCAAGCTTTTTTTGCTAAAAGCTAGGCTTAGCATTCTATCACTTTCTAGCCAAAAAGCTGTTTCTATATTTTCTGCGGGTAGTTGGCAATAATAATTAGTGAGATCGTTTGTAGTAAATGCATTGTTCTCACCTCCTGCAGATTGTAGAGGTTCATCAAATGAAGGGATATTAACACTACCACCAAACATCAGATGCTCAAAAAAATGAGCAAAACCTGTCATTTCGGGGTTTTCGTCTTTTGCACCTACATCATATAAAACATTTACAACCGCCATGGGTGTTGTTTTATCTTCATGTACAATTACCTTTAACCCATTCGGTAATTCAAATTTTTCGAATTTAATCATGTGCAAATGTACGAAGGGTTGGGGTTAATTTTTTACGAAATAGGGACTAAAAACTTCAAGCAATATACATGATTGTCTACCTAATACTCATCGGATAAATAGTAAGAAAAAATATTTTTTCATTTCTACTTACACAAATTTTTATGGGCTCAAAAGGTTTTTGTAAAAGCTTTTCATAGGTCTGTATATCTCCGCTAAAACTCACACCAACACCGAGAATAATATCTCCATTTTTAAGCCCTGCTTTTTCAGCAGGGGAGTTTGAAACAATATCGTCCACATAAATTTTTCCATTATGATTAAACAATGCTAATCCAGTATAAGCGTAATCAAACCCATCAGTATAATTGGTATTAGGTTTTATAAATATTTCGTTATTAGCATAGTTGAGCACCATATTAAATCTTCGCATAATATCGTTACCCAATAGCCCTACAATTTGTGGAGAGAAAATAACATTTTCATTATCCTCGTATAAGTTTGTAGGAACGTTTCTAAAAAAATATGGCCCTATTTTCAGTCTTTTAATTACAGTAATACGCATAGATCGTTTACCACCAAGCCCCTGCACTTGCGTAGTAACAGGTTTTCTTCTAGAAAAAAGAAATTTCTTTTCTTTTACAAAACTTTCCGTAAGTAGCAAGCATAAACCTGCACCTGTATCAAAATATAAATTTTCGTCGGTTTTCTCCTTGTCTTTTATTTCTACTTTTGTAGTGACTAATCTACTAAAGTTGGGCTTCAAAATGCTGCCCCCTTCTTTGTAATTAAATTTCCCAGGGGTGTAAATTTGAATAAAAAGTGAATCAAAATTAATTTCTATGATATATCTATTTAAAAAGCTATATCCTATAATACCATCTATTTTTTCTCCATAAGCGCTTGTCAGAATACCATAATCATTTACGTAAAAGTTCATTTTGTCTGATATTAGCTTTCCTGTTTTTATTTTTTGGTCAAAAACATAAGAAACTTTTCTTGATCCTGCAATGCCACTTACAGTAGTATCAGTAACTTTAGTAGTTATATTAAACTCACTACATGTGGCAGAATCTAGCGAAATGCCAGAGCTGCCTGTGTCTAATATAAAATTTAATGGTTGAGAAATTGTATCTATAGTAGCTTCAATTACAATCACACCTCCTTTGTAAATTTTAAAAGGAATTTTTTCTAACAAAACAGCTTTTTGCTTTGATGTTTGAGCAAAACATAAACTTTGGCAAAGCAAAAACGATATGGCAACAACTATTTTAATAAAACAAACGTATTTATTTTTACAAATTAATGAATGTATTTTTGCAAAGCAATTAAAATAAGGTTTTTATGAATACAGCAGATTTATTGAAGAAGGCAATGGCGTTTGAGTTTCTTACTACAGAGGAAGGTATGTTTTTGTTTGAAAACGCTGCATTAACGGAATTAATGTTTGTAGCTAATGAATTGAGAAAGATACAAGTACCTCATGGAAAAGTAACATGGCAAATAGATAGAAATGTTAACACAACCAATGTATGTACAGCTAATTGTAAATTTTGTAATTTTTACCGCATACCAGGCCATAAAGATGCCTACATAACAGATATTGAAACCTACAAGAAAAAAATTGAAGAAACCATTGCTTACGGCGGAGATCAACTTTTATTGCAAGGTGGTCACCACCCGGAACTTGGGCTTTCTTTTTATGTAAATTTATTTAAGGAATTAAAAAGCCTTTATCCAAATATTAAACTACACACACTTGGGCCGCCTGAAATAGCACACATTACCAAACTAGAAAAAAGTACCCATAAAGAAGTATTGATAGCCCTAAAAGCAGCAGGTATGGATAGCCTACCAGGTGCAGGTGCCGAAATATTAACCGATAGAGTCCGTAGGCTAATAAGTAAGGGTAAATGTGGTGCGCAGGAGTGGTTAGATGTAATGCACGAAGCACATAAATTAAACATTACCACATCTGCAACCATGATGTTTGGCCATGTGGAAACTTTAGAAGAGCGTTTTGATCACTTGGTAAAATTAAGAGAAGTACAAAGTCGCAAACCGGCAGATGCAAAAGGCTTTTTAGCTTTTATACCATGGACTTTTCAAGATGCAGATACATTGCTTGCAAGAATAAGAGGCGTTCACAATCTTACTACACCCGAAGAATATATTCGTATGATTGCCATGAGCAGAATCATGTTGCCAAATGTAAAAAATATACAAGCAAGCTGGCTTACGGTAGGTAAAGAAGTAGCACAACTTTGTTTACAAGCAGGCGCAAATGATTTTGGCAGCATCATGATAGAAGAAAATGTAGTAAGTGCCGCGGGTGCACCACATCGTTTTACATCGCTCACTATTCAAGAGTCTATCCGCAAGGCTGGCTTCGAACCACAGCTTAGAAACCAACAATATGAGTGGAGAGAAATACCTGAGGTAATGAGGGAACAGGTGATAGATTATTAAAAATGCACTACAAAATGGTGATGCTTTATTTAGTATTTATGAGTTATCATTATTTCGTTAATATCATCCGCTTACTCACCACCTCCGCTCCACCTGCAATAAGGCTGTATATGTGCATGCCCTCGGGGGATAATTTTTTCTATCTCGCAAGCATAATCGTAACACAACCTTAATTTTTTAAGTGTTTTGATTTATCTTAGATTATAAAAAATACAAATGTGAAACGTTTACACATTTTACTACTCATAGGAATATTCATCTGTTTTACAAGCTATGGCCAGCTTACAACGCAAAAAAAGTATGCAACAAAAGATATTGGATTAAATTGTAAAACCTTAGATCTTGGAGCTAATGGTATTTTATTATACTCAGGTTTAGGGAACTGTGTTATTAGATTAGATAATAATTTTGATACAGTATGGGTAAAATTAATACCTGATTTTTATATAAATTCTGCAATTTTTAATGCTAGTAATGAAATAATTTTAGTAGGCCAGGGAGGGTATTTCCAGTTTCCAAATAATCCAAACGCAGGTGGGGTAGGTTTTGGCTTACAAGTGACCAAGTTAGATTTAAATGGTAATTTAATTCTGTCAAAGTATAAGTTTTTCAGTACCATGTTCGTACAATCAGGATATAACAAATTCATACATCCAAGTATAATAGAATATAAACCAAATAAATATATACTTGCTACAAATGGATATCAAAATAACAAATTCACTTTAATTAAACTCGACAATAATTTTAATATTTTAGAGCAAAAATTTAGTTTATTAACAGATAATTCATTAAGCCTTGTACTCAGTAACAATTTTTTAGTAAAAAAAAATGAATCAGAAATTATTGTAACCTCTAATAATGAATTTATATCTTATGGCAATAATTTTGGAAGCTCTAACGGTTTTTTAGTAATTGACACATCACTTAATAATATCTATCATAAATTATTGAATGACTCTACTAGAGGAATAAACCATATCTCTGTAATGGGGGATGATTTATTTATTGGAGGCAGTATGTATTCTAATAAACTTATACAAAATCAATTTGATAATACTAGTTTTTACGAATTTAATCACTTAACAAAACTAAAACTAACCAACCCAAGCACCCTCAGCAATAAATCCATATTATTTTGTAGTAAATATGCACCTAGGTTTAGCGCTTATAACCAACCATTTTTTTATTTGTCTAATAATCGTATTTACTGTACTACATCAGGAGTTAATCAGTATAGCACGGCAAATAACTATATTAACGATAGTTTATCAAATAATTTTAGAACAAGAATTACAAAGCTTGATACTTCACTTCAAGTGAAATGGAACAAGCGGCTACATATTTATGGTTCAAAAGATACAAGTGGTTTTCAAAGCCAATTTCAGGGATTGTCAAATAATACCTTATCCTCTAGAAATGTATTGTTATCTAAAAACAATCTACTAATCAATATTGCAATTCACACATCAAGTGTCAATGATGATTCGGGTTTTTCTTTAGCGGCTATAGATACACTGGGTAGTAATGCAACATGTAATAGTACAGACGAAACATTGCTTATTAAGTATGATAGTGTACAATTACTTGATAAGCCTTTATTTAATTTTATATCAGATACCAATACGTTTCAAAACAATATTCAACCCATATTAAACAAGCCTCTCACGAAAATTAAAAATGTATGTCTGCCATTATTACCACCAAAATCTAAATTTTTTTGGAGTGCTTTTAATTCCAATGGCTTTAGTACAATTGTGTGCAAAGATGCAAATTTATTTATTTTTGATAGAAGTTATAACGAACCAAAAACTTGGCATTGGATTTTTCCACCACAAACCAATGTAGCTGATTTAGATTCTCTTTATTTGCCCAATGTACAAAGTATTTCTTTTAACCAAGCAGGTGTATATCCTGTAAAATTAGTTACCACAAATGATGCAGGTACTGACACATCTACGCAATTCATTACTGTTATAAATTTTATACCACAGCCCAACTTAGGAAATGATACTACAATTTGTGCAGGCGATACATTAGAAATTATTTATCAAAATCCACCAAATAGTTCACATAATTTTAGTGGGCCGAATATTTTTACCGAAAGCGATACTTTAAAAGTCTTTGAAAGCGGGGAGTATATTATCGCTGCTTACACAGCATGTGGTTTTTTGTATGACACTATCAATGTAAACGTTGCAAATAAGCCCACCGCCAACTTTGGCTTTGCAACCACCTGCAACAGTTTAAATGTTGTATTTACAGATAGCACCATGCTCAATTTTAACTCAAGCCTAAGTTATCAATATGCAGTTAAACCTTCACTTGCTTTGCCTGTGGCATATGCAAACTTTAGCACAGCCCCCAATAACAATTATACATTTGCGGCTTACGATAGTTTTGATGTAAGGCTCATTGTGCGCAGCCCACTTGCCTGTGTGCAGGCAGATACTATAGTAAAACGCATTGTGCTTAAAGCCAAGCCCACCGGCGGTTTTACATATACAAACACATGCGGCAGCCTGCAGGCAACTTTTACCAATACTGCTACCATTGCCGCAGGCAGCATTGCTGTGTGTGAATATTATTTGGGCAACACACTCATTGGAAGTGGAAGCAGTAATATTGTCTATACCTTTCCTGCCTTTGGTAGTTATACTATAAAGCAAGTGGTAAAAAGCAATTTAAACTGTGTGAGCGATACCGTTGGCCTGCCCATTGTTGTTATTAAAGCTAAACCTACCCTCAGTTTAGCTGTATTGCAGGATAGTGTTTGTACCAATACAAGTTTTACCATTACGGCCAATGCGGCCGTTACAGCAAGCACCATCAGCAATTACACCTGGTTAAGAAATGGCATTTTACTCTCTACAACAGGTAACCAAATAACCGAAAACCAACCAACAGGCACTTACGTTTACAAAGCTATTGCCACCGCTGCCACCGGCTGCAAAAGCGATACAGCTAACCAAACCATAACCGTGGTAAGCAAGCCAACTGCAACAATTTCAGCAAGCAATGTCTGTGGTAGTAAGCAAGTGAGTTTTGTAACTACAAACAATGTTACAAACGATGTACTCAATAGCTTTTACATAAATTATGGCAATGGTACTTCGGTTTCTCTTGGAGTTGCACCCACAAGTTATACCTACCCAAACTTTGGCAGTTACGATATTCAATATGCTGCACAATCTTCTATTGGTTGCACAAGCGATACTGCTTTTGCAAGTGTGGTTGTAAAAGATAATCCCATTATTAGTAGCATTGGTTATAACAACAATGCTTGTGCAAATAAAAATTTTATACTTACAAGTAACAGCTCCGTAAACGATGCAAGCATTAGTAACTACTATTGGCAAATAAATGGCGGCGCAGTAGTTACAGTTGCTACCAATGCGCTTGTACAAAATTTACCTACAGGTACTTATGATATTAAGCATTGGGTGAGCAGTAGCAAAGGTTGTGAGAGCGATGCAGTTTTTAAAAGTATAACGGTAGATGATTTTCCTACCACCAATTTTACTGCACAAAACACCTGTATAAACAAAAATGTAGTTTTTGTAAATAACAGTAGCGGCAATATTGTCTTACATACATGGGCGCTTACGCCTACAGATATTCGCACAAGCAGCACAACTGCTTACACACCTACTTATGCCTACACAAGCGCAGGCAACTTTACTATAAAATTAAAAACCCAAAGCCCCAATGGCTGTGCAGATAGTACTACCAAAAACATAAGTATAGAAACCTTCCCCACCGCAGCTTTTAGCATTACAGAAGCTTGCCTTGGAAAAGTAGTTTTGGTACAAAATAACAGCAGTAACAATACAGGCAACATTACAAATTATACTTGGCAAAGCGGCAGTCAAACTAGTAATGATATTGTACCAAATTTTACTTACAACACCGTAGGTAATTATACCATAAATCTTACCGTGGCTACTGCCAATGGTTGCACATCAACTGTATCGCAAAATGTAGCTATTAGGGCAGTACAATTATTTGCAACAGCTGATACTAGTATTGTAGTAAACCAACCGCTACAATTAAACATAAGTGGTGCGGCAAGTTATATTTGGCTACCTGCTACTAATTTAAATAATGCCAATATACCCAACCCCATATTTATAACAGCGCAAGAAGGTATTTACAAACTTACGGCTACAGGCACTACTGCACAAGGCTGCAAAGGAAATGAAGATGTAAAAATAAAAGTGTATAAAACCACCAACTATTTATTATTACCTAATGCTTTTACACCCAATGGCGATAACCTCAATGACTTTTTTAAACCAACTTGTACAGGCTTGAAGGAACTTACAAATTTTAGTATTTACAACAGGTATGGACAAGTTGTTTTTTCTCAGCGAGGCTGCAACACAACAAGAGGATGGAATGGTACTTATGAAGGAACGGCACAAAACCCGGGAGCCTATGTATTTATATGGACAGGCGTAGACTTTAATGGTAAGGCGGTAAGTGAAAAGGGTATGGTAGTGTTGGTTAGGTAGGGTTTATTAATAAACTATTTCTACCACTTGCCTATCGCTTTTATTTACAGCCCAGGTAGTCATACTGTTTTTTAGAAGTTGAATAGCTTGTTTATCACAAGCATCTGAAAGCGATTGTACAACTTTTATTTTTATTGCTTGTCCTTTTTTATTTGTTTTAAAAGATAGAATAACTTTCCCTTTTATTTCGTTCCCATCATTATCAAATATAGGGTTAGTGTTTTTACTCACATAGTTGTTGAATTGTCTTAAGGATTCTTCGGTCTGTAACTTTTTTCTATCATTGATGTCAGCCATTATTTTAGACGCTTTGGCTTTTGTTACGTTTACACCTGCCACCCTTCCCTCCAAAGCATTAGTAACATTTGCATTTTGGGAAACATCTTTTTTTGCCTTATTACCATAACCGGTAACTACTACTTCTTCAAGTTTTGCTTCTTTATTTTCTTTTGCCAATGAAGCTGTCTGAGCATTATCTGCTTGTTCAGTTATTACCCTTGTGTCATTTTTAGCAATATCATTTATAGCAACTGAATCCGAAATAGATTTAAATTTTTTAATTTTTAAAGCATCATCAAAAGTTTTGTTATTGTTTAAAATACCATTATTATTTGAAATGTTGTTAAGTCTATTTTGCGAACGTTGCTTTGGCCCTCCAGATTTATTTAAAGTTAATTCTTGAGAATTATTGTTGAGGCTTTGGTTTTGTTGATTATTATTTAAAAATGCTTTTTCGGAAGGAGCAATAATCTCCGGTTTATTATCATAAATAGCAATAGTGGAGTTTGTAGAAGAAGTTGTTGGTAAAGGCGTTGAATCAATAGCGTCGGGCCATTTGCTAGGCTCGGTTGTATTTGCGTCAGCTTTGTTTTTCGTTAATTGTAGTTCTAAAATATTTATACTGTCTTTTATTTCTGAACGAACTTTTTCTAAACTATTACTTTCTTTGTTTGGAGCTGATGTATTTGTTTTAACTTCTTTTTTTGCCAAAGAGCTTTCTGCAGACTTTTTATTTACATTCAAAAACAAATAACCTAAGCCCATAAAAATAATAACAGCTGCGGCAATGCGCATCCAATTTTTTTTGATGGAAGAACCAATGGGAATAACTTTTGCTGTATCTTTTTTACTCACAAGTCTTTCTTTAATTTCAGCAATCTCATTTTCAGCATTATTCGTGTTTGCATAACCTTCCAAAGCATCTGCTAAGAAATCGTCTTCCAAAGCGGCTCGCTCCAAAGCATACATTTCTTGCTCAGGCATTTTACCTGCATGATAATTTGCAAAATCTTTTGCGTTATATGTTTTGTTTTGTTCGTTCATTTAATTTGCTTTTTGCAAAGCATGTTTTTCCATACATATTTTTAAATTCCTTCTCCCATTTTGAATAAAGCTCCGCACTTTATTTATATCCAAATGTGTAGTTGAGGCTATTTCTTTATAACATTTTTCTCTTAAGTAAAACAATTCAATCGTTTGTTTTTGCTCAGTAGGAAGAGATTCTATGCACCGTTCCATAATACTCAAATTGGCCTCCTTCTCTATGGCATCTTCTAGATGCAGATTTTCTTTCAAATGCATAATATCCACATCCACATTTGTAGGCAGTCTTTTTTCGCTGCGCAAACGCATCAGGCAATGGTTTTTAGCTAACTGATACAACCATCCTCTAAAATAATCTATTTCGTACCTTTTAACTTTAACAACAAGCTCCTCAAAAATATTTACTACAGCATCTTTGGCATCATCAGGCTGCCTTAAATATTTTAGGCAAACGCCATAAACAAGATCCATATACTGGCCATACAAATTTCCCAATACATCCATACTGCCGCTATCCTTGTATTGTTGCACAAGTTCTTTATCGGGTGTTTGAATATTTTGTTTTATTGACAATGCTGTACGTAATTGATATTAAATCTCTTTTAAAACCGCTTCTATTCTATCTTTAAGTGTTTCGTAATTTGTATAACCCCTTGCAACTAAATTAAATTTGGTGTCGGCAGTTTGTACAAAAACGCAAGGGAAACCCGATACTTGTAACTGCTTCGTTAAAGAAAATTCGTAGTAAGCAGCTTCTTTGTAAGCTTCACTTTTTAATTTTTCGTAAAATACTTCAGGTTGTATGCTGTATTTTTCTAGCAAATGCCTGTATGCTTCATCATCCGTAAGGTCTCTTCCTTCTTCAAATAAGCTATATTGTAAATCTGCTGCAAACTCTACTGTACGATTTGGGTAAAATTCTTTTAAAATACAAAGCGCTATGGCAGGCTTTTCAGAATTTGGATGCCAGTCACTATCGTCCGGATTTTTTATATGCCACAAATAATCTTCTCCGAATTTTATACCAGTGAGTTCTTCTACATTTTTAAAAGCACCCTCGATGTATTTAGCAGTTGCGCTAATATGCGTAGGTTTTTCGGGTAGTACCATTCCACCGCTTAATACTTCTATAGATATTTTGTCTTTGAAATCTTCGGCAATTTGCTTCATTACAGGACTAAACCCATAACACCAACCGCAGTATGCATCGTAACAGTATAAGATAGACATAAGATTTATAGATTGTAGACACAAGATATTAAACTTGTATCATTTTTACATTTAACTAAAAAAATAGATAAGAAATAACGACTTCTAAGATTAACAACGCAATCTTGTATCTTATGTCTAAAATCTTGCACCTAACGCTAATGAGCCATTAACCAATTATTTCCACTGCCCAATTCTGCTTCTACTGGCACTTCATTTGGTAACATCAATGCCGCTTTCATGTTATCTAGTATAACTGGTTTAATTTTTTCAAGTTCATCTTTTGCTACATCAAACACCAATTCATCATGTACTTGCAATAACATTTTACTCTTAAAATTTCCTGCTTTAAGTGCTGCATGTATTTTAATCATAGCGAGTTTTATCATATCGGCTGCAGTGCCTTGTATGGGAGAATTGATGGCGTTTCTCTCTGCAAAACCTCTAACGGTAAAGTTTGCACTTGTAATATCTTTTAGCCAACGTTTTCTTCCCATCAGTGTTTCTACATAACCTTTCTCTTTTGCAAAAGCAATTGTTTCGTCCATGTATTTTTGGATGTTTGGAAACTCCTTTTTGTAGCTATCAATAATTTCTTTTGCTTCCGTTCTTGATATGCCTAAATTTTCGGCAAGCCCAAATGCACCTTGCCCATAAATAATTCCAAAGTTCACACTCTTTGCTTTGTAGCGCATTTCTTTAGTTACTTCTTCTACCGCTACCCCAAAAACCTTTGCAGCAGTTGCTGTATGAATATCAACACCATTTTTAAATGCGTCGCACATATTTACATCTCCACTTATTGCTGCAACCACACGCAGTTCTATTTGTGAATAATCGGCAGATACCAATACATGATTTTCATCTCTTGGTACAAATGCTTTTCTTATTTCTTTGCCCTTATCTGTTCTTATAGGTATGTTTTGCAAATTTGGATTTGTACTACTTAGTCTTCCTGTAACGGCAACTGCTTGTGCGTAGTTTGTGTGCACTCTACCAGTACGAGCATTTGTAAGCAATGGAAACGCATCTACATAAGTACTACGCAATTTTGTAAGTTCTCTAAAGGTTAATATCTGATCACAAATTGGATTGTTGTTTGCCAATTTTGCAAGCACATCTTCCCCTGTTGCGTATTGCCCTGTTTTTGTTTTTTTTGCTTTTGGATCTAATTTCATTTTTTCAAAAAGTACTTCTCCCAATTGTTTTGGAGAGGCAAGGTTGAAACGAACCCCCGCCAATTCATATACTTTTTCTTCTGCTACTTTAGCTTCTATATCTAACTCTTTAGAATATGATTTTAAAAACTCCATATCTATTTTAATGCCCTCAAACTCCATATCCGCAAGCACTTTTACCAAAGGGTTTTCCACTTCGTAAAAAACTTTTTCTACAGTTTTTGCTGCAAGCATTGGAAAAAATTTATTTTTCAATTGTAATGTGATGTCTGCATCTTCTGCTGCATATTCTTTAGCATCTTCAATGGCTACATCTCTCATATTGCCTTGACCTTTCCCTTTTTTACCAATGAGCGATGTAATACTTACAGGCTCGTAACCCAAATATTTTGCACTTAATAAATCCATGCTACGTTTGCCATCTGGCTCTATCACATAATGTGCAAGCATGGTATCAAAAATATTTCCTTCCAATGTAAAACCATACCATTTAAGCATGAGCAAATCGTATTTTAAATTTTGCCCAATCCATGTTTTAGTAAGATTGTTGAATAGTGGTTGAAACTTGTTTAAAAGTTGAATGCAATCTTCTTTATTTGCAGGGCAGGGAATGTAATAACCTTCTGTTGGTTTTACAGAAAAGCTTAATCCCACAAGTTCGGCTTGGTTAGCATCTATATGTGTTGTTTCTGTATCGAAACATATTTCGGTGTAATTATTTAGCGTTTCAAGTAGTGTATTTATTTCTTCATTTGATTGTACAAGCAAATAATTGTGCGGAGTATTTAAAATGTTTTTATCTGCTACAATTGTTGCTATCTCATCTCCTTCTTCGTTATTCGAATTAGATGTGCTAACAACAACACTTCCAAACAAATCTAACTGCCCGCCGCCCACTGCCAACTGACCACTGTCAACTGCCAACTGCGAACTGCTTACTGTCAACTTTGTCCCGAGAATCCTTTCCCCCATCGTCTTAAACTCCAACTCTGCAAAAATCTCTGCAAGTATTTCCTTATTCATTGGGCTCAAACTATAATCCTCTTCATGAAATGTTACAGGCACATCTAAAATAATTGTAGCAAGTTGTTTGCTCATAATGGCATCTTCTTTTCCATTTTTTACTTTCTCACCAATTGACCCTTTTATTTTATCTGCATTATCTAAAATATTTTCAAGGGTATCATATTCTTTCAACAATTTGGCCGCAGTTTTTTCGCCTACACCTTTTATACCAGGAATATTATCTACGGCATCGCCCATTAAACCTAACATATCAATTACTTGATCTACTCTTGCGATATCCCACTTAGCACAAATCTCTTCAGGCCCCATTATTTCTACATTGCCACCTTGGTATGCAGGTTTGTAAATTTTAATTTTTTCAGAAACAAGTTGTCCATAATCTTTATCTGGCGTAACCATGTAGACTGTGTAACCAGCTTTCTCTGCTTGCTTTGCCAGAGCGCCAATTACATCATCTGCTTCGTAGCCATCTTTTTCTACTACAGGAATATTAAAACCTTTGATAATTTTTTTTATATCTGGTACAGCGCCTCTGATGTCTTCAGGCGTTTCCTGTCTGTTGGCTTTGTAGTCTGCAAAATTTGTATGCCTTTCGGTAGGGGCAGCAGTATCAAAACATACAGCAATATGGGTAGGTTTTTGATTATTAATGAGCTCTACCAATGTATTTGTAAACCCAAACTGGGCGTTTGTATTTCTACCTTTGCTAGTAATGCGTGGGCTTCTAACAAGGGAATAATATGCACGAAAAATAAGCGCATAAGCATCTAGTAAAAACAGTCTTTTATCTTCCATTGGGTAAAGATAAACAAAGTAAATTTTCGATCTAGCAAAGGCTAAAAGATTTCACAAAACCACAAAGAAATAAAAGAAAAAATCAAAAGCTTCCAAAATAGAAAAGGCACAAAGAAAAATATAGTTTCTTTGTGCCTTTGTTTTCTTTGTTTCGTTGTGTGAAATCTTAGAACTTCGTTTCCAGATACAACGGCAACATTGCCCTCCATGTAGGCCAATCGTGTTTCCACTCCGTTCCCCAGATTGACGCATCGTGTTGTATACCTTTACTATTTAAAATCTCGGATATTTTTGCAGTACCAGATGGATCTTCATAGTCGCCACTTCCTGTAAGTATATGTATGTGGTTGCTTTTTCGAATATTGTTCAAGTACCATTCGTCTGTTAAATTGGGTACATAATGCACAGGAGAATTAAAATAAACTTGCTCATCCCAGTAACCATCAGAATATTCAGTAAGATCATAAACGCCACTCATAGCTATAACTCCATCAATTAAATCTGGTCTTTTTAGAAATAAGTTTAAGCTATGCAATGCACCGAATGAAGCCCCTGCAACAATGATAGGCGTTTCGTTAGAGGTGTTTGTTTTTATAAAAGGAATTACTTCATCAAAAATATAATTGTTAAACTGGTTTTGGCGAATTGCTTTGTGTGCACCTTCCATTTCTTTATTGAGCCAGCTTTCGTTGTTTATGCTATTTACAGAAAAGATACGTACTTTCCCGTTGTTTATAAAAGGAGCCAATGTTTCCATTAATTGAAAACGCTCATACTCTAAATAATCTGCTGCTGCAGTAGGGACTAATAATAATGCAAAGCCATAATCGCCATAGGCTACAATGGGCATTTCTTTTTGCAATGCTGGGCTAAACCAGCTAGATGTGTGTTTTGTCATAAATTTATGTAATTGAAATAACTGTTAAATCTGGAATATTTTCAAATCCTTTATCAGACTTTAAAAGTGGTAAATTATAATAAATAGAGGTTGCTGCAGTTATTGCGTCAGGTAATTTTACATTTCTCGACTGTTTTATTTTTATCGCTACATATTTTATATCATCATTAAAAGGGAGAAATATACAATCATCTAATAATAATTGTGTTTTATGTTTTTCTAGTTTAGTGATACTTGGACAGCCAAGCATTTCCATTTCGCTCACAAAAGAGCAACTCCAAGAATAATTTAAAAATGGTACTACTTTTCGATTTGCTTGTTGCAAAAGAATGAACATATTCTTATACACCATTAAGTCAATCCCATTCATTTCTTGCAGCTTTTTGAAATTCTATAGCATCAATATTTCTTTTCAGAGAGCCAAAATGTTTTATCATTTTACTTTCCTTTTTCGGTAAAACTTTTCCAATAAATTATCTACTTGCTTTTTTTGGTATTTCTAACACATCTGCGTTATTGTATTATTTCTGTAAAATTAAACATTTTTATTCTAACACACCCTCCGTAATTTCCGTCCACAATTCTCTATAACAAATAGCCGCATAGCCACTCTTTGCAAATTCTTCTATCGGCATTTTATGAATACCCATTTTTTCAACATCAGATAAATAGGGGATATAATTTGCAAAGAAACGCTTGTCTTTGTGCAAAAGTTCCATTATTTCGTTGTGCATGTTTTTGCGCAAATCTGTCATGGTAAAGAAACACATCAGTTTTGCCATATCCAAATCCTTTTCCTTAAAATAATCTTTTACCATATGATATGTTCTCACAGAAAGAGTAGTGGGTATTACTGGCATGAGCACAATATCCGATGCATGGAAGATATTTTCACTGAGAGCAGAAAACCCCGGAGGGCAATCGATGAAAACGAAGTCATACTCACCTTCAAATTGTTTTAATACACTTTTTAAGCGGTTTTTGTTTCCCCGCATCTCGTCCATCATAATATCTGAACTCTTTGCAGAATTATCTGCGGGTATGATATCTAAATTGGGATAACCAGTTTCCATAATAGCGGCATCTAAATTAGCATCTTTACTAATAAGCTTTTTTATACCTACATGCGTTTTAGGTTTTGCCTGAAAATAAAACGAGGTAGCACCTTGAGGGTCTATATCCCACAACAAGGTTTTGTAACCTTCTTTTGCTGCCAAATAAGAAAAATTTACGCAGCTAGCAGTTTTGCCTACGCCGCCTTTTAGGTTGTACAATGCAATAACTATCATATAGAGCTTTTTATTTTGGACTATGAATATAAGAAATATATTATAAAACTGCTGTTTTTTGAAGGGTAAAGGTTTATTTTGAACAGCAAAGACATGCAGACGCTAAGGAAGACTGACAAATTCTTCGTAAACCTTTGCGACTTGAGGCCTATGTGGTTTAAGAACTATTTTTTCTGGCATTTCAAAAGTGCTATATTGTAGTTTCAAAAATTCACTTTAAATAGTATAAAATGGTTTCAATCAAATCTACCATCATTTTTATTTGCACATTGCTTTCAGCATCTTCATTTGCCCAGCAAAAACAACTGGGTGATGATCAATTTTTCAAGAGTAATTTTAAAGGTATTACTCAATCTCTGCCGGTAGTAACTCGCTGGACAGATAACGCACATTTCTTACTTATAAGAGAAGGTAAAACTTTTGTAGTAGATGCAAAAACTGGAGCAGAAAGAGAAGCAACAGATGCAGATAAAAACCAAAATAAAACGAATAGTGTAGCGCAACCTTTTTCAAAAGATAAAGATGTGTTTATAAAAATAAATGACGTAGAAATACGATTGACGAATGATACATTACCAGAAATAAACCCTACGCTTAGCCCCGATAATAAATATGTGGCTTTTACAAAAAAGAATGATTTATATACGGTAGAAATTGCAAGCAAAAAAGAAAATCGCATTACAAAAGATGGCAGCGATGTTATTTTAAATGGTTATGCAAGCTGGGTATATACAGAAGAAATTTTAGGGCGTGCATCTCGTTACCGTTCATTTTGGTGGAGCCCCGATAGTAAGAAATTAGCATTCTTTCGTACAGATGATTCACCTGTAGTACCTTTTACCATTACAGATGCTCAGGGTGTGCACGGCTATGTAGAAACCGTTCGTTACCCAAAAGTTGGAGATAAAAATCCGGAAGTGAAAATAGGTTTGGTAGATGCAAGTGGTGGAAATGTAGTTTGGGCAGATTTTAATGCAAGCGATGATCAATATTTTGGAGCGCCTTATTGGACCAACGACGCATCGGCACTTTGGGTACAATGGATGAATAGAAAACAAAACAATTTAAAAATATACAGTGTAAATCCAACAAGCGGCAGCAAAACAGAAGTGTATGACGAAACACAAAAAACTTGGATACAATTAGAAGATGGTTATGAGCGTTTACACATGCTTTCTAACAATAAAAATTTTATTTTGGAAAGCGATAAAACAGGCTGGAATAATTTATACATGTATGACATGAGTGGTAAATTTATAAATGCCATTACTCCTGGAAAATTCACCGTTACAGATGTTGATTTTATTGATGAAGCAAAGAAGATGATATATTTTTCTGCTCGTAGCAAAGAAAATACAGCACGCAAAGATTTATACAAAGTAGATTTTGCTGGCAAAAAAATGCAACGCCTTACTTTTGGAGAATACAATCATGGTATTGTAAATCTATCGCCTGATGGTAGTTATTTTGTTACTACTTACAGCAATGCTACCACACCAACCAAAATGGCTATTGTAGATAATAATGGAAAAATCGTAAAAGAATTAGGAGATAGTAAGGGAGTAGAAATGAATGATTATTTATTGGCAAAAACAGAAATTCTTCGGGTGAAAAGCGAAGATGGCTTGTATGATTTGCCAATGAAAATTACTTGGCCAATGAATTATGACAAGACAAAAAAATATCCGGTGCTTATTTCTATTTATGGTGGTCCAAATGCAGGGACTGTTATGGATTCTTGGACGCTGAGTGGCAACCAACAATTTTATGCAAAAGAAGGGTTGATACAAGTAGCTTTTGATCACAGGGCTAGTGGGCATTTTGGAAAAGAGGGAGTAAACTATATGTACCACAACCTTGGGTATTGGGAAATGAAAGATTACAGTGCTATGACTAAATGGCTTATAGCAAATGGAGGTGCAGATCCTAAAAAAATATGCATTACCGGTTTTAGTTACGGCGGTTACTTGTCTTGTTATGCACTTACGTATGGCGCAGATGTATTTACACATGGCATGTCGGGTGGAAGTGTTACTGATTGGTCATTGTACGATACACATTACACAGAGCGTTACATGGGTACACCTGCAGACAATGCTGATGGATACAAATCCAGTTCAGTTTTAAACTATACAGATAGGTATAAAGGTATGTTACAAATTGTGCACGGCGTTATAGATGATAATGTGCACATGCAAAACAGTATTCAACTAATGAGCAAATTACAAGATGCTAAAAAAGATTTTGAATTTATGATGTACAGTGGTGGCCGCCATGGTTGGGGAGGCAATAAAGGTTTGCATTTTCAGAATTTAAAAACCAAATACATTTATAAATTCTTACTGGAAAAAGAAGTACCCCGGGAAATGTTGAAATAAAATAAATTTTGTTGTGCAAAAAGTCATTGGCTTAAACCAACGACTTTT
>JANMFB010000209.1:0-1638 GCA_031377605.1 Ferruginibacter sp. | reverse complement strand
TGAACTTATCTATAACCAAACATCAGAGCAGTTATTGGAACGCTTGGCAGACAATGAGCATATTCTGCTTGAAGTGTATGCATTGTTGTCTGACAACCTAAAACAAAACAACCGCATTTCTCCCGCAGCCGAATGGCTGGTTGATAATTTTTACCTTATTGAAGAACAGATTTATACAGGTAAAAAACACTTGCCCAAAGGTTATAGTAAGGCATTGCCTCGTTTATTGAAAGGCGAATTAGCGGGTCTGCCACGGGTATATGATATGGCAGTGGAAATTATTTCGCATAGTGATGGACATGTGGACATGGATAAACTAACAGGGTTTGTAAATGCTTACCAAACCATTGATAAATTAAAACTCGGTGAGCTATGGGCAATTCCTATCATGCTCAGGTTGGGTTTGATTGAAAATTTGAGGAGGCTTTCTATACTCATAGCAGAAGAAATTACCAATAGATCGCTTGCAAACCGTTGGGCTGATGAAATGATAGAAGTTGCTGAAAAAGACCCAAAAAACTTGGTGTTGGTTATTGCAGATATGGCCAGAAGTGAGCCACCAATGGAAAGTACCTTCGTAGCAGAATTGAACAGGCGGTTACTTGAAAAAGGCAATACACTTTCGCTACCCCTCAACTGGATAGAGCAAACACTTTCAGAAATGGGAGTAACAACCAGCGAGCTGATACAACTTGATAATCAAAACCAGGCGGCCACACAGGTATCTGTAAGTAATTGTATTAATAGCTTTCGTTTTTTAAGCACTACTAATTGGAGAGATTTTATTGAAGACACAAGTATAGTAGAAGCCACGCTTCGCCAGGACATTAATGGGGTGTATGGAAAAATGGATTTTCATACTCGTGATCAGTACAGGCATGTTATTGAAAAAATTGCTTTTAAAAGCAAGTCTTCAGAACAGGTGGTTGCAGAGAGTGTTATTCAGGCAGCAAAAAATGCAGCATTAAATAACAATTTTAAACAGTCGCATGTAGGTTATTTTCTCACAGGCGGGGGATGTGTTGCTACAGCAAAAGCGGCCAATGCTAAAATCGATATTTCTGAAAAATGCACCCGAATTAGAAATAAACATCCCTTATTAATTTACCTCGGCAGCATAAGCATACTCACGCTTCTTATTTGCTGGTTACTTATAGCAGAAATTGCAAAAGAAGCACTTTCTACTGCACTGATGATAACGGTTTGTATAGTGGCTTTAATAACCACAACCAGGTTTGCAGTTTCGCTTGTAAATTGGTTAAGCACCATCTTAATAAAGCCATCTCTGCTGCCAAGGATGGATTTTTCTAAAGGGATACCTGACGAAGCTAAAACCATGGTAGTAGTACCTACATTGATTACAGATTTTGAAAACATCAATGATCTGTTAGAGGGGTTGGAAGTGAGGTTTCTTGCCAACCGTGACGCAAATCTTTACTTTGCCTTACTCACAGATTTTAAAGATGCCGCTTCCGAACATTTGCCGGCAGATGAAGCGCTTTTGCTTGCAATGAAAAATGGCATCATTGAATTAAATAAAAAATACGGCCGAACATCTAACGATACGTTCTTTCTTTTTCACCGCTCCCGCAAATGGAATAAGTATGATAAAATATGGATGGCTTATGAAAGAAAGCG
>JANMFB010000201.1:0-3710 GCA_031377605.1 Ferruginibacter sp. | reverse complement strand
TTTATTTATCGCTTTCATGATCTCCCTCTGCGGAGGAGTAAAAGCCAACAACATTCAAATTACCAATGTAAGTGTGGTGCCCGCCAATAGTACAATAAAATTTGATGTGAGTTGGGATAACAGTTGGAATAGTAGTATACTCAATAATTGGGATGCTGCTTGGATGTTTATTAAGTTCAAAGATTATACCGGAAATTGGCAAACCATTAGTCCCCTTCTTACCGGCAATATCATTCCCTCGGGCTTTACCGCATCGGTCGTGCCGGCAGGTCTTTATGGAGGTGGCGGCTTTTTTTTGTATAGGTCTGCTCCGGGCAGTGGTACCACTAATATTACCAATGTAGAAATGATTATGCCACCTACTATTGCTTCGGGCATTTATGATATTAGGGTATTTGGCATAGAAATGGTTTATATACCGCAGGCTCCTTTTTTTGTTGGCGATGGAATCTCTACTAATGCTTATTATACTTCTCCTAGCAGCCCAAATCAGTTTCATCCAATTTCTAGTAGTAGTACGGCTCTTATAGATCCACTAAGCTCATTGAGCACTCCGATAAATACAAGCACTTTTCCAAATGGGTACAATGACTTTTATTGTATGAAATATGAGCTAACGCAGGGTGGGTATAAAGATTTTTTAAATACCCTTAACTATAACGGGCAAGTAAATCGTACTGCAGCGGCACCATCTTCCACAGCCGGCACTTATGCATTATCTAATGCAAGCAGGAATAATATAAAAATAAAAACAGCAGGGTTAGCAAGTACTAGGCCTGCGGAGTATGGGTGCGATGCAAACAATAATGGTATATATGATGAGGTAGATGATGGAGAATATATAGCCTGTAATTTTTTAAATTGGCCAGATCATGCTGCGTATTTGGCGTGGGCAGGGCTAAGGCCGCTTACCGAGTTAGAATTTGAAAAAGCAGCAAGAGGCATACAACTACCTGTAGCCAATGAGTATGTGTGGGGTAATACACTAATAGCAAATCCCATCTACTCACTATCTAATGCTAACCAAAGTGGGGAGTTAGTAAATAATGGGGCTTCCTCTCCAATAGGAAACGCAAATTATTCACTCACTTACCCAAATGCCCCATTTAATGGCCCTCTAAGAAACGGCATATTTGCAACTGCTACAAGCAACAGAATAAGCAGCGGTGCAAGCTTTTATGGCGTAATGGAGCTTGGGGGTAATTTATGGGAGCGTGTAATTACAACTGCAAATACAAATGGAAGATCGTTTACAGGTACACACGGCTTTGGCAGTTTAAGTAACTCGGGCAATGCAGAAAATGTTACGTTTAGTAACTGGCCTGGTTATGATGGAGTATCTTTCCAGATATCCGGTAGTGTACCTGCCACGGGTTTAATATACAGAGGTGGAAGCTGGTCTAATAATAGTACATTTGTACTGGTAAGTAACAGGGCCGGCGCATTAATTTTAGATGCAAATACAGCAAGGGCAAGTAATGTGGGTGTAAGGGGTTGCAGAACGGCTCCTTGATCAATTTCATAAAGATTTAAACTGTAGAACAATTCTGCGCCTCTGCTGAGTTTTCATAAACCTAAAAATCGAACTATAAAAAAGCTAATCGTGAAACCCCGACGCACAAAAAACCTTCTCTATCCCTAGAGTTAAGCGCAGCGTCTCTACGGATTTAAAATAAAGATGAGTATTTACTCATCTAATTTAAACTTTCATCGGGTTATATTTATTAGTCCTTTGCCTGTGGTATAATAATCTATTGCACTGCTAAATCGATAATCTTCTGCCCTCCATACAAAGCCTGCTCTCAAAGGGTTCTCATGCAAATAATTCATTCTAGTTGCTAATATTACTTTTGTACTGCACTCTATAGGGTGATTATCCTGTTGCCAAAATTGATAAGTTGTATTACGTTCATTGTTTTCACCTGCTTTTCTAAATATCCATAGCATCCAATTTCTTCTGCTTTCTTTGCTGTTTTCTTCAATAGCTTTTAAAATCTTTGCTGAAGTAAATTTTTTGAAGTCTCTTATTATATCAGACAAATTATTATGTACTGCTGAAATAATTAAATGTAGATGGTTTGGCATTATGCAATATGCGTGTACGAATAAACCTTTTTCTTTTTGACAATAAGCAATACTATCAACAACAATATTTACATAATCACTTCTTGTGAATACATCAATCCATTGCACAGTTGCAAAAGTTATAAAATGCACAGCTTGTTGATCTCTTATTTTGTATCCATCCTTACCCATCCTTAAAATTAATATTATTGTTCGAGACAAAGTCTCTCGTGTATTTATAAATCCTTAGAGACGCTTCGCTTAACTCTAAGGATAGTGGGGGTTAACTCTAAGGGTAGTGGGGGGTTATTCACGTCTGATACAGCGAACGGATAGTCCGTCAGGCTTGTTGCATGACAGCATAATTGCACCATGAGTTTCGGCAATTAATAAAAGTGCCCATGAAGTTGTAGAAGTGCTCTCTGTAGAACTCCACCATTGGCCTGTAGAACCATAACTATAAAATTCCCCCAAGCCATCCTTCGATCGTCGACCTCCTGGCATACATCCAAAACCACTTATGTTGGTTCCATTTCCATCTTTCTCCCAACCAGAAATAGCCTTTAATTTTCTCCCTGCATCATCTTGTCCTCCTAAATAATCTAATAAAATTAACCATTCTGCTGACTGAGGAATTTGCCATCCTGAGGGAGCTAATCCTCTAGAATCACTAACTGCAAACCAGTTATACAATTTGCCATATTTGTTTTTGTTAGAAGAATCATTATTGTAGTAACACCAAGCGGGAGTCGCATTATTTTGACATTTGAGCCAATCTTCATTTGTCTTCACTTGAAGTATAGGATCTCCATTTCTAAAACTGATAACGCTTAAATTTTCCGCAGACCATATCTGCGAACCAATTTTTATTTCTTCTAAAGGATGAGTATCTTCTAATATTGCAACTTTTTTAGTTTTCGGACTTTCAATATGAGGATTTAAAACTTGACTACCCTCATTATTACATGACATAATAAAAAAGGAGGAACAAATAATTAAAGTGCATGATAAGGTATAAATTTTTACCATTTCTATATATTTTTACAGGGAAGTTGATCATTTTAATTATTGTCAACCCCGTTAGTTTACAGGACTAGTTTAAAATTATTCTACAAGATGGTTTCTGAAAAGTATCAATATATACTCAACATCTTTTTCTGAGTTGGGTAGCCCGAAATTTGGTATAGTCATAGTAGCCTGATTATAGAGATTTCTTACAATTAAATTCATGTTATCAACAGTGAATTCTAAATTATTTACTCCTACGGTATAATTATTCATATTTTTTATTTAAATCTACCTATTAAATTCTAGTAATGATAGCTTTTCTATGGAATTTTTGACTTAATATTTTTTGTCCTGTTCTATGTGCAGCCAAGCAAATTTGCAGGTGGGGATCTCTTCTCGATTTACTTTTATTAATTTGCCGCACAGAAAGCTGTCGCACAAAAGCCTCGCCTCATTTCTGTGCTAGTAGAAAGTGTAGTGCATCTTGACATAATAAACAAGTTTTTTATTTTAATAGTTATCTCTAAAATACAGAAATATTAATTTTTTATAAGCTGTCAAAAATCGCCCGTTAGAATCTTTAATGTGATTCTATACTTTAAAAATATCAACTAGAAGGAAATTATATTTATAAAGTA
>JANMFB010000200.1:0-21684 GCA_031377605.1 Ferruginibacter sp. | reverse complement strand
TATTTGCCCAATCCATATTATTTTATGGTTTGTTTTTAATACTTTAATTAGAGGTATTAAAAAGTCAATACCATTGGTAGTATTGGCATGCCCCGAAATAATCCAAACAAAATCAGTTTCTTCAATTCCAAATTCAGTTTTTATTTGAGAAGTTGGCTTAGAAAAATTTATATTGGCATCATCAACAAAACCATACAATAACTTAATGTTTTTATGACCCATATCTTTCAATTTTTCACAAACAATATTTGAGCAGCCAATTGCAAGTGAGGATTCTTTAATAAGGGTTTCGATGATATTGTTTTTCACTAAGCTGTATGACATGGGTAACTCATGAAAATGTGTTACAAATTTCACTCCTAATTTTTTTGCCAACCTTATAGCTTCTTTATTTGCAATTGTATTTATATACCAAAAATCGGGTTTTACTTTTTTGTGTATGATGCGCAGCTGAAACTCAATAGGATTAAGTCCTACAGCATATAAAAGCAATCTTAAAACTTTATACAAAAAATTATTGTGCTGTTTATAACCAACAAAGTGTTTTATACTTTTTGGAAGTAATTTTATAAATACACCATTATCTCTAGAAAATAAAAATGGTTTATAGTTTGTTGTATCCATATTTTTTAAAATATAGTACAATTGCATTTCAGACCCGCTTCTACCAAAATATGGTGTTATAAATAATATTTTTTTCATAGTATTATGTAGATACTGTAAATTAAAAGTGCCCTTTGAAAAAATTATTTAATATGATTTTTCTGTATCGAGTGTTTAAAAAATTCTTAAATGTGGGGTTGTAATATTTTAATGCTTCTGCTCTATCCGTTTTACCAAAATCTTGTAGGGCTATCAAATCCCAGTTTCTTTTTATTTTATCAAACACTTTTGAGTCTATGTTTTTCCATTTTGTAAGTATTTGTGCTCTTGCTTTTGCCATAACAATAACTTTAGACGAAGCATTGTTTTGATGTATTCTATAAAATCCCAAATAATCATCTACAAAACCTACCGCAAAAACATTGGCAATTCTTAACCACATATCTAGATCCTCAATAGCCAAGGACTCATCAAACAAGCCAACTTTATCAAACACATCTTTTTTTATTACTACAGTTAATGCTGGAATCATGCATTTTCCCAATGCTATTTCATTAAAACTAAATCGGCCATTAAACAGCTCAGGGTGTAAATCCTTTACTATTTCTGATTGATCATTTACAATTTTCGCCCTCGCACAAACTAGGCCGAATTGGCTGTTTTTTTCAAAATAATCAATTTGTTTTTCAAGCTTATTCAAAGCCCAATAATCATCAGACGCTAGTATTGCAATATATTTTCCTGTGGCGTACTTAATAATAGCATTGTTCAATGTTTTACTCACGCCCGCATTTTGTTGCGTTTCAAAAACAAAATGATACCTTGTCTGAAGTGCTTTAATAATATGTACACTATTATCCTTAGAGCCATCATCAATCACAATAAGTTCAATATTTTTATATGTTTGGTTAAGAATACTTAGTAGGCATTCTTCAATGTATTTTTCATGGTTGTAGCAAGGTACTATTACAGAAACTAATGGAAAATTTGAATTACTCATCATTGTTCACAATTTTTTCCTTTACAAGGTTTTCTAGTTGCAAAATATCTACTTTAAAATCTTGGTGTAGGTAATTGTCTTTATTGATAGGTAAAGATTTGTCATAAAGATAAATCATTTCTATTTCAATAAATTTTGCAATAGTAGAAAAAATTGAAAGTTTAATGGGGTAGTTGGTAAGGCAAATAATTTTACAATTGCTATTACAAAAAAGTAAATTGGTAAATGCAGCACCTGTAGCTCCAACAATAAAATTAGCATTGTTAAAAATAGATATTTGCATATCTGCACTATGTTCTTCAGGATAAAAGATATCAAAGCCATACTTCTTTAGTAAGCTCCATACAGCTTCTTCATTGTATTTTCTTCTGTTGCCAGCTTTTTTTCTGCCAATAAAAATCCTTTTTAATCCTTCAATGGGCTTAACGACTTCTAGCATATTTTTCCTCAAAAAATTTAATGCATCTAATGAGAAAAGGTTATCACTATCATTAATTTTTGTTATATCCAAAAAATTAGGTGCTATAATATTATTACAAGATATGTGATAAAGTTGTTTTACCTCATATATCTTTAGTTTCTCTAACGATTCTATTACCCTTTTATCTTTATTTAAAATTGAAATTAAATCGAAAAAAGGTTTAATTTCTAAAACCTCTTTGTTAAATAGTAGTGGGATATTTTTATCTAAGCCTAATTTTTCTAAAGCCTCAAATTTTATTAGCACTTCATACATCAAATGATAAAAGTTAGTGTCATAATTACTCGTCATTGATACTCCACTTTCAAAAACTTTTTTACTTTCATCATCGGTAATTACAAACAAATCGTCTTTTTCATAACTAATACCATCATCAGAAAAATCAATATTCTTATTTGTAGAATTTGATTTTAATTCATACAAAAGCCGCTTTTCATCTAATACAATCAAATTAGAACCTGATATGATTTTAGCACTTTTAAAGACCGCTACATAATTTTTTATTGTAACTGCTTTAATTAAATCTGTATTGGTTTTACATCCCCAAAATTTAATCTTACTATAATACAAGTCTATTTTGGATTCAAATAAAATATTTACGCTATTATTGTTTTGTAATAAAAAATCTTGGAGAGAAATAATGGTTCGCCTTAAAAGCCAATTGCGGGTTAAAAAAAGCATAATGGGTCTTTGTAATTCTGGCTTGTCTCTACGATAAACCCGCATCATTTTTTTTAACAGGTATTTTTTAAGCATAAAAAAACTATTTAAATAGCTGTATTTTTAAATCATGGATAGTAGGGATATCTGCAAGCCTTCACTTTTGTTAACTTAAAGGTACAGATTTCAACTCAGTAATTATTAATAGTTGAAATTATGAAATCAATATCAGCAGTACTCATTATTGGGCCAATTGGTAAACTAATAACTTCCCTGTGTATTTGTTCCGTAATTGGAAAGCTAAGTTTATTAAATTCTTTATAGGCCTTTTGCAAATGTGGGGGTATGGGATAATGTATTACTGTTTGTATATTATTGGCAGTAAGATATTCTTGAAAATGATTTCTATCAGCAACCCTTACTACAAATAAATGCCATACATCATTTTCTTCAATTTTTGAAATAGGCAAAATTATTTTATCATTTTCTATCTCTTCTAGATACCTCTTTGCAACACTCCTTCTTGCAGCAACCTCTTTATCCAAATATTTAAGTTTTACATCTAACAAAGCTGCTTGTACTTCATCTAATCTACTATTTATTCCAATATAGTCATTTTCATATTTTACATGAGAGCCATAGTTAGCAATCCCTCGCATAATTTTACTCAATTCATCATCGTCAGTGGTTATTGCACCAGCATCCCCCAATGCACCTAAGTTTTTACCAGGGTAAAAACTAAAGCCAGTTGCATTTCCCCACTTACCTGCTTTTTTTCCTTCAATGGCTGCACCATGTGCTTGTGCAGCATCTTCTATAACTTTTAAGTGATTCTTTGTTGCTATTTGCATAATAGCAGGCATATCTGCTATTTTCCCATATAGGTGTACAACTAAAATTGCTTTTGTTTTATTTGTAATTTTTTCTTCTATTAAACTAATATCAATATTATATGTATCAATATTAGGCTCTACTAATACTGGAACTAGCCCGCAAGCAGATATAGCTAATATACTAGCTATATATGTATTTGCTGGCACTATTACTTCATCACCATCTTGCATTATACCTAGCTCTTTGTAAGCTTTTAAAATTACTACGAGTGCATCTAAGCCATTAGCAACGCCAATACAGTGCTTGGCACCACAATAAATTGCAAAGTTTTTTTCAAATGTTTTTACTTCTTCGCCAGAAATATACCAACCTGAATCTAAAACTCTCTCAAATGCAATCAGTAATTCTGTTTTGTATTGCGCATTTATTTTTTGTAAATCTAAAAATTTCATTTGCTTTTTTTTATAAATACTCCATTTATTATTTCATATATATCTCCAGTTTTTGCATCATTAAAATTTAAATCTAATAGCACATTATCTTTTGTTATATATCCATTATGCCTAGCAGGATTCCCATACCAAACTGTATGAGCTGGGGTTGACTTCGTTACTACACTACCAGCACCAATTAAGCAGTACTCCCCAATTTCTATTCCTGCTAAAATGGTAGCATTAGCTCCTATGGAGGAAAATTTTTTTAGAATAGTTTGCTCTTTATTCCAATTTTTATTTTGTGATCTGGGTAATAAATCATTTGTAAAACTTGCATTTGGCCCAATAAAAACATTGTCTTCAATTTTAATGCCATCCCAAATTTGGACCCCAGATTTCACAGTAACATTATTTCCTATGATTACCTCGTTCTCTATTAAACAATGAGAGCAAATATTACAATTGGCACCTATCTTAGCATTTTTAAAAATCACACAATACTGCCAAACAGATGTGTTTTCACCTATGCTTTCGGTTTGTACATCTGATAATGTATGTACTTTATAATTCATAAGTCAATTTTAAAAAAGCTTCATAGTCCCTTATATAATCATCCTCATCATATTGCATAGAAGCCAACACAAGGAGTACAGAGCCAGATGAAAAATTTACCAATTCTCTCCAGATATAGGGAGTTACGTACAATCCGTAGTTAGGTCTATTCAAAGTAATGGTTCTTTTATTTTTACCATCATCCAGCACCACATCAAAACTACCACTGGCAGCAACTATTAGTTGTTGCAATCCTTTGTGCGCATGTCCACCACGAGTTTCGCCACTAGGAACATCATATAAATAGTACACTCTTTTTATATTAAACGGTACGTCTTTATTTGACTGCACTGGTGTAATATTACCCGCCCTGTTGTTTATCTTAGGTAATTCTATCACACTACAATTAAATACAGAGGGTTGCATCATTTTTTACTTTTATAAAATGTATTTAAATCTCTTTCGTAATCTTGAGTATTGTATTCTGTAGATGCCAAAATTAGCGCACACGAATTGGTAGAAAAATTTTCCATATGTCTCCATATTCCGTTAGGAACATATAAACCCATGTAAGACCTATTTAAGTTATACTCTTTTTTTTCTGCACCATCATCTATGACCACAGCAAAACTACCTGACAATGCAATAATAAGCTCTTTGTTTTCTTTATAGCTGTGTCCTCCCCTTATTTCTCCACCTGGCACATCATAAATCCAATAAGTTCTTTTTATTATAAAAGGCAAATGTGTTTCTTCTTGTACAAAAGATAAATTACCTCTGTCATCTAATATCTTAGGTAGAGAAATTAATTGTACCTTTTTTGTATCCATTCAAGTTATTTTTACAAAGTTAATTTATAAACAATTATAGAAGTAGCTATTTGAATAATTGTATAGAATTTATAATACTTAAATACTAAAATTAAAACCTGCACATAGTAATATATTATCTTTGAAAATAATTATGACAAATTTCATCCCCTTTTTTCCACTTGGTATCGTAGTCTTCCCGGGCGAAGAACTCAACCTACATATATTTGAACCAAGGTATAAGCAATTGGTAAATGATTGCTATAAAGCAAAGAAGCCATTTGGTATTCCCACAGTAATAAATGGCCAAGTGAAAGAATATGGCACACTGGTAGAAATTATAGAAATCTCAACTGTTTACGAAAATGGTGAGATGGATATTAAAACAAAAGCCACCCTAATTTTTAAAACCTTGGAGAAAATACAAGAATTACCAGAAAAACTTTACCATGGTGCAATAGTTACCTACCCCCAAACAAAGTATATTGGTAGTGCCCCATTGATGAAAAAAGTGATAGAAGCCATAAGGGAGCTGCATGCGTTATTAAATGTAAAAAAAGATTTTAAAAATGCAGACGAAGCATTGCTTAGTTTTGATGTAGCACATCATGCAGGCATGACAGTAGAAGACGAATATGAATTGTTAACTTTTGAAGAAGAATTACATCGGCAAGAATTTATAAAACGGCACCTAGTAAAAGTACTCTCCGTAATGACTCAAATGGATTTATTGAAGAACAAAATAAAATTAAATGGACATTTTAAGAATTTGGAAGGGTTTAATTTTTAGAAATAAGATATTAGATATTAGACATGAGATATGAGACAAAAGATATAAGACATGAGACATAAGTCACAAGACTTGAACCCCTAAACCTCTAACCCCCTAAACCTTTTAAACCTCTTCAACCTTTTCAACCTCTTCAACCTTTCACCCCCTTCAACCCTTCACCTCCCATGACAACAATATGCTTCGATTTTGGAAACACACGCCTAAAAGCAGCCATTTTTAGGGAAGAAAGCATCAGTGAAACAATTTATCTAGCGAAGGATGATGTAGAAACAATAGAATCCATTATAGAAAAATATCAGCCCCAAAAGACCATTCTTTCTTCTGTTATTAAGCACAACGAAGCAATAGAAAGTGTATTGGCTGCAAAGACTCATTTTCATAAACTCTCCGTTTCTACTAAAATAAATTTTACTACCCCCGTTGGCAAGCCCGAAACCATTGGAGCAGACCGGTTGGCATTGGTAAGTGCAGCCGTACATTTTTATCCTGGCAAAAATAACCTCATCATAGGATTGGGTAGTTGTATAACCTACAATTTTGTAAACCAGCAGCACCAATTTTTGGGTGGAGGCATTTCCCCAGGTATGAATATGCGCTTTAAATCTATGCACGATTTTACCGCATTGCTACCTTTGGAGAAAGAAACCTGGAATTTCCCCCTTATTGGGTACGATACCAAAACAAATTTGCAAAGTGGTGTTTTGTATGGCATGATTGCTGAAATAGAGGGTGTTACGCAGCGTTATGGCAATAAATATGGCAACTTTAACGTGGTTTTAACCGGCGGAAATTCAACGTATTTTGCCGGGCAACTTAAAAGCCGGATATTTGCCGACCATAATTTTTTATTTAAAGGACTGTATGCACTTAGTGAACTCAACAACAACCCAATTTAAGAAGATTACCTTATCCATTTTTGTAATATTTTCTTACACATTTGCATCGGCCCAAGAAAACTCTCCCTACTCTAGATATGGGATGGGTGATATTGTACCTGCTCAAAGTCTTACCAACCGAACAATGGGTGGCATATCTGCCGGTTTTATAGATTCATTGGGTATTGTTCAATTCTCTCATTCAATTAACATAGCAAACCCTGCTTCATTGGGAAGTGTTACTGCTAGCACTTTTGATTTGGGTATAGAAGTAGATAGAAGAACATTGAGAAGTAATACCTCGCCCGATAAATTTTCTTCTAACAACGCCATCATTTCTTATTTGCAACTTGCTTTTCCGATAACACCAAAAGGTATGCTAAAAAAAGGCAATTCTTGGGGTATGTCAATCGGGTTAAGACCAATAAGTAAAGTAAACTATAAAATACAGGCAGATCAACGACTAACTGATATAGATAGCTTAACAAGTATATTTGAAGGAACAGGTGGTATAAACCAAGCAAATTTTAGTACAGGAATAAAAATAAAGAATTTTAGTTTTGGTATAACTACCGGATACAACTTTGGCAACAAAGAAACCAATACAAAAAAGATCTTCATAAATGACACGGTAAGGTATGCGCTATCTAATTCAGATGCATTTACCACTTTTGGTGCTACTTTTCTTAATGTAGGCGTACAATATGGCTTTAGGTTAAAAAATAAAGGGGTACTAAGAGTGGGAGCTACTGCTAATCTGCAACAAAATCTTAAAGCAAATAGGGATAATTTAAATGAGACTTTTGTTTTTGGATCCGACGGCTCAGTATTATCCGTAGACACCGTTACATTTTCTAAAGATCAATCTGGTATTATTAAAATGCCAGCAACCTATACGGCTGGTTTTACTTATACAAGCCCAAAATCTAATTGGGTGTATGGCGCAGATATAGAATACGCAGCATGGTCTTCTTATAGATATTATGGAGAAAAAGATGCCGTAAAAAACAGCACAAAATTTCGTGCGGGAGCCCAATATTACCCTGCTACAGAATCTACACCATCTAACAAGTATTGGCGTTTTGTAAAATACCGTGGAGGCTTTTATTTTGGAAACGATTATGTAAGCCTTGGTACAAACAGACCAGACTATGGTGTTACCTTAGGGGCAGGCTTACCACTTACTTCTTTCAGCAAATTACGATTTGGTGAATTTGCCGTACTCAATACTGGAGTTGAAATTGGCCAACGAGGCAGCAAACAAAACCAAAGCTTGAGGGAAGGTATTCTTCGTGTAAACTTTGGAATATCCATGTCTGCAAGGTGGTTTCAAAAGCGTAAATATGACTAATTGTTATCTGTACCTTTCTTAAAATGAAAAAAATAACAATAAACGATATTATTAAAGCAGCCCTATTTATAAGCTGCTTTTTTTTGTTTTCTTGCGAAAATGATCGAACAGTAGTAAACGCCCTTGCCACAAAGAAGCAAAATAACACAGAAGTGGCCACCGATATTAAAATGAATTATACCATTGGCGGAAAAGCCAAAGCTATCCTTACTGCACCACTTATGATTCATGTAGAAGATACCGTTTCTTACTACGAATTTCCAAATACATTGTATGCCGAATTTTATAACTTGCAAGAGCAAAAAGAAAGTAAGCTTACGGCACTCTATGGAAAGTATAAAGATGGGAAAAATATTATTTACCTTCGGGATAGTGTAAAGATTATAAATATGCTTAAAGGAGATACCATTTATTGCGAAGATTTGTATTGGGATAGAAGCCGCACAGGTGTTGAGTTTTACACAAATAAAAAGGTACGCATTCGCCAAAAAGATGGGCAATATATGAATGGAATTGGTATGGAAGCAGACCAAGCGTTTAAAAATTTTCATTTACTTAATGGTAATGGTATAATCAATTCTCGTGGAGACGGTTTTCCTAAATAGAAAATTGGAAAACAATGCTTAAATTTATAATAAGATGGTAAAAATTTATGGTATACCCAATTGCGGATCAGTAAAAAAAGCATTTGCGTGGTTAAACGAAAATGGGGTTAAATTTGAATTTCACGATTTTAAAACGGATGGAATAAGTGCAGCAAAAATTACCGATTGGCTCAAAGAACAACCATTGGATATTTTGCTAAATAAGCAAAGCACTGCTTGGAAAGGTTTGACAAAAGTTGCGCAAAAAAAAGCAGCCACTACAAGTGAAGCCATAAAATTGATGCAAGCACATTCGAACCTTATAAAAAGACCCGTAATAGAAACGGGCAAAAAAGTATTGGTAGGTTTTAATGAAGCTTTATACAATGATTTTTTAATAAACAAATAAACAGCAATGAAAAGAAATGCAACAGCCGTATGGAACGGAACAGGAAAAGAAGGTACTGGCCATCTTACAACCCAAAGTACCACATTGGATAAAACACAATATTCTTACTTAAGCAGGTTCGAAAATGGTGTAGGTACTAACCCAGAAGAGTTGGTAGCGGCGGCACATGCCGGTTGTTTTACAATGAAATTAAGTTTTGTATTGAATGCTGCTGGTTTTACGGCCGACGAAATTGTAACCAAATGCGATATTGATCTGGTAGATGGTTCTATTACTTCATCTCACCTTACCGTAAATGCAAGCATTCCCAATATCAGCAAAGAGCAATTTGATACAGCTGTAGCAGATGCAAAAGCCAATTGCCCTATTTCTAAATTATATAATACCAATATTACAGCTGAAGCAACGTTGGCTTAAAGTTATTGTGTAATGTAAACACTGAGAACACAAAGGATTTTAGCAAAAATCACAAAGCGTTTGAAACTAAAAACGCTTTGTGTGCCTTGTGCTGCCCTTGTGTTCTTGTGGTTCAAAAAATTCTCCACAGATAGCTTAAAACCACTCTTTGATTTAAACACAAAGCACACAAAGGATTTTCGCAAAGCACACAAAGCAATTGAAACTAAAAACGCTCTGTGAACCTTTTGCTGCCCTTGTGTTCTTGTGTTCTTGTGTTTCAAAAAATTCTCCATAGAGAGCTTAAAACCACTCTTTAATTTAAACACAAAGCAAACAAAGGATTTTCGCAAAGCACACAAAGCATTTGAAACTATAAACGCTCTGTGAACCTTTTGCTGCCCTTGTGTTCTTGTGTTCTTGTGGTTCAAAAAATTCTCCATAGATAACTTAAAATCACTCTCTAATTTAAACACAAAGCACACAAAGAGTTTTCGCAAAGCACACAAAATATTTGAAACTATAAAAACTCTGTGTGCCTAGTGGTCCAATTTTGTTCTTTGTGTTTCAAAAAATTCTCCTTAAAATAGCTTAAACCTATTATCTTTAAAAAAAATATAGCTATGTCATTTACAAGTAAAACCATTTTCATTACAGGAGCCAGTCGTGGTATTGGAAAAGCAATTGCACTGAGGCTAGCCAAAGAAGGAGCAAATATTGTAGTGGCCGCAAAAAGCACCACAGAAAATCCGAAGCTTGGCGGAACCATTTTTAGCGCAGCAAAAGAAATAGAAGAGGCAGGAGGCAAAGCACTTGCCGTACAATGCGATATTAGAGACGAAGCACAAATACAAGCTGCAGTAGATAAAGCGGTAGAAACATTTGGAGGTATAGATGTGCTCATTAACAATGCATCTGCTATATCCCTCACTGGCACAGAAGCTACAGAGCCAAAACGTTTCGACCTTATGCACAGCATAAACGTACGAGGCACTTTTTTTATGAGCAGGGCTTGTATACCACACTTAAAAAAATCTTCTAACGCCCATATTATAACACTTTCTCCTCCGCTCAATATGGATATGAAATGGTTTAAACATCATATTGCCTATACATTGAGCAAGTACAATATGACCATGATTGCACTTGGCCTTGCCGAAGAATTGAAACAATTTAATATTGCATCAAACGCTTTGTGGCCCCGTACTACCATTGCTACGGCAGCTGTACAAAATTTATTAGGTGGCGAAGCACTTATAAATATGAGCCGTACACCCGATATTGTTGCAGATGCCGTTTTTGCTATCGTTAGCAGACCATCAACAAGCTGCACAGGCAATGCTTTTATAGATGAAAATGTATTGGCCGAAGCAGGCATGACCGATTTGGATAAATATGCAGTAGTACCAGGCGGAAAGCTCTACAATGATTTGTTTCTATAAACTAAGATCAATACTACATTTTTCTGTGCATTAATTTGCAATTATACCTTATTAAAATCATTTGCTTGTTGTATAAATAGTGCATTAACTATTTATGCAGCAGCATAATTTGTATAATAAGTATTTATTTTTTTACAAAAGCTTACGCTTACTTTTTTGCAAAAATGAGTTGCTACTATTGTATCTCGTTTTATAAGATTCTACGCCCTGCCAATTAGTAAAAGTAGATTGTATGAAATTTTGAAGAACGAAAAGTATGGAAGTAGTTTAGTATATAGATTACCTAGCTAAACTTGCCCCTCTTTTCCCTTCCAAATAATCTACATACTGAACCGAACCTAAACGAAATTTGAAAGGTATTTTGGTAATTTTTTCAAATTTTAATTCTTGCCTACAAAAAAACGCCAGGTTGCTGCAATAAAACGTAGGGGAAACCAACATGGAAGGGGCAATAATTGTAGGCTTATTTTGGGCTGGTATTAAGCTAAACGGGCGCTGCTTTACCAAGTAAAACGGGGAGTTTGTTGCCAAAGCAACTGCTCCAGAAATGGGCAAAACATTTTGGCTAAAACTAAAGTGGCTAGCAAAAACCATGCAGAAAAATAAAAATAACAATTTTCGTTTCATTTTTAATAGGTAATCATTGTAAATTTACGCAATTATAAGTGTATCCGTTTTATGGGGCTTCTAATAAATTAATAGAGTTTTATTTTTTAAATTTAGATATGTCATTAAATCAAAGTCTACAACAAGGGTTGTTGCAAAGATTATCGCCGCAGCAAATACAGCTAATGAAGTTGTTGCAGGTGCCTACTGCTATATTGGACGAACGTATAAAGGAAGAGCTGGAAGAGAACCCCGCACTAGAACAGGTAGATGAAGAGAACCATGAAGATGAATTTGAGAAGGATGAATTTGCAGATGATGGAGAAGATGATTATGAAACGGAAGGAAGCCAAGATGAATATGACAATATAGATATAAGCGATTATGTGCAAGAGGGCGATGATGATGTGGGCGATTATAGACTGAAGGATGAAAATTACCCCGAAAAGGATGATGGTAAAGTTATCCCTCATAAGGTAGAAACCAGCTTTAATGAAATAATGCTGCAACAGCTAGGGTTATTGAACTTAGATGAAAAGCAACTAAGAATTGCTGAACAATTGGTAGGTAGTTTAGATGATGATGGCTATTTGCGTAGGGAAATAAGTTCTATCATAAATGACTTGGCGTTTAGGCAAAATATAGATACAAACGAAAAGGAGATAAGCGAATTGCTTTTGCAAATTCAGCAGTTTGACCCGCCTGGAGTAGGTGCACGCAACCTACAAGAGTGCTTGTTGTTGCAACTGGAAAGAAAGACATCTCTGGGCAAAATTATTGAGGTATCCATAACTGTTTTAGAAAAATTCTTTGATGAGTTTACCAAAAAACATTACGAGAAAATACAACGTGCGCTCAATCTTTCTGACGAACAATTAAGAGAGGTTATTAACCAAATAATAAAACTAAACCCCAAGCCAGGTGGCAATGTAGGAGATGGCGATAAGAATGCCAATTATGTAATTCCCGATTTTTTTATTGCAAATAATGTAGGCAAACTTGAACTCACGCTCAACAGTAAAAATGCCCCCGATCTTCGCATTAGCGAAGGGTACAAGGATATGTTGCGGGATTATGATAAAGGAACCAAAAAAGACAAGAGTCAAAAAGATGCGGTGCTTTTTATAAAGCAAAAAATAGACAGTGCAAAATGGTTTATAGATGCCATAAAACAACGGCAAAATACGTTGCTTAATACCATGGAAGCCATTATGAATTACCAACATGAGTTTTTTCTTACTGGCGATGAAACAGAACTGCGTCCTATGATTCTTAAAGATATAGCCGAAAGAACAAACTTGGATATTTCTACGGTAAGCCGGGTTGCCAATAGCAAATTTGTGCAAACGGAATTTGGCACATATCGCTTAAAATTCTTTTTTAGCGAAAGCTTGCAAACAGACAGTGGGGAAGAAGTAAGTACAAGAGAAGTAAAAAAAATATTGACAGATTTAATTGAAGAGGAAAGTAAGAAGCATCCTTACAGCGATGAAAAATTGACAGATATGTTACAAGAAAAAGGCTACAACATTGCAAGACGAACAGTTGCAAAGTACAGAGAGCAATTGAATATACCCGTTGCAAGACTTAGAAAAATACTATAAAATGGATTCAGCTTTTTCAGAACAAGATATTACCATAAAAAAATACGTGCATCCTTTATTGAAGTGGCCAGCACAGTTCTTTTCTTATATTTTTCACCCCGCATTTGTACCTATTTATGTAATTGCATTTTTGGTATATGTTCATCCTTCTTATTTTTCAGGATTTTCTGCAAAGGCAAAATTGCAAACGATCTTTATTGCTACATTTAACTTGGTTTTTTTTCCATTGCTAAGTGTTTTGTTGCTTAAAGCAGTTGGCTTTATAGATTCCATTTTTCTTCGATCGAGAAAAGATAGGATCATACCCTATATGGCAAGTGGTATTTTTTTCTTTTGGGCATATACCGTTTTTAAAAAGCAAGAAATGTACCCGCCTATTATGGCATCATTTATCTTAGGCGTATTTTTGGCTGCAAGTGCTGCGCTCATTGCAAATATTTATTTTAAGATAAGCATGCACGCCATTGGTATGGGTGGATGGTTGGGTATTTTTTGGGTAATAGCAAATGAAAACTCCATGCTGATGACTTGGCCTATTGCGCTTGCTTTGCTCCTTACAGGTATTATTTGCACTGCACGTTTAATTGTGAGCGACCATTCTCAAAAAGATATTTATATGGGGCTTTTTGTAGGATTTCTTTGTCAGCTAGTAGCATCTTGGGTTAACTAATATGATTTTAGAAAAATCATTGTCACATTAAAAGACACTTTTTTGCATACATAATTTTAAACCAGTTGCTTTACATAGCTATCCCCTTCGTTTACAAAACCATTTATGGCCAGTAAAGTTTTATAATTTTTATGGTGTATTTTGTTATAAACAATACGCTTTGCACCCTTTGATATTAATTGTTGCTTTTCTTTTTCAAAAATAAATTTACTCACTTTATAGTCTCGGTATTTTTTGGTAGTGTAATTTAAAACTACAGTGGCATCTCCATTATCGGCAATAGTGGTACTAAAAACATTTGCTATTACAAGATCACGCAATACCACAAAGTTATAATTGCTTTCTAACTGTTCTGCTGTAAATTCAGGGAAATAACGTTTGATATCTGCATCATAAAATGTCAAAAATTTTAAAATCAATTTTTCGTCTCCGGTAAATTCTATTAACTCAAAATTTTCACGGTATCTATACAGTTTATTGAGGTAGATAATGTTAATGATTAGCAGAATAATATTGGTAAGAATAATAGGCCAAGCATTGAAGAGAATGCCATAAACAATAAATGCAACACTGCCCAAGCCATTGTAAATTCTGAATTTAATATCGCCATTTACCAATAAGGAAATAACAAGAAATAGCGAAGCCAGGTAACCGATATAGGGTGCAATTTGTTGAGCCATAAAACATAAAGGCGTACCATTTTATAAATACAAAATGAAATACTTTGTAGTAAAATGAATTAAGGTGTAAGCGTAATAGATCCAAAAACGGTAGGTTTGCCTGCCATAAAATAATTTATGGTACCAACGGTATCTTTCTTAAAAAATACGGAAGTATTATCGGCAATGCCTTGTTTGTTTATTACAACACTATCTATTGAGTAAACTCCCTTTGCGCTACCAGATTGGTTTACGAATGTGAAAGAAGACCCATTTACAGCAGTAATATTTGCGGGAGAAAAAGAGGCATCTTTTATATAAATGTAGTTGGTAGGTAATAGTCCACCTTGTGCTTCGGGAATACCCTTGTTGTCTTTATTGCAAGAAGCTATTACAAAAGGAGCAACAAAAAGTACCAATAATCTTAATCTCATAAAAATTACATTCGTTATGGGTACAATTTAGTAAAAAAGGAGCAATTGAGGTAAGATTTGATTTTTTTTAGTGTAATTAGAGACTTTTTATCGGCCCAGCACAATTATAAAGAACCAATTTTCCTGTAAATGTTTTTTTGGATAATAATCCCCTTTGCCTCGGCTCGAGTCTTCTCGTACAATTAGCCCTGCCCCTGTTGCTGTATATAAAAAACTTCCTATTCCGCCATTCGATAACCGTAGAGCAGCCATTGTAAATATGCAGCACAAGAAAAGAAGCCAAGCGTACCAATAACTCTTGTAGCGTTCCTAAAAGAGTTATATTTTATAGCCTAAGCATGTGTTGTTGATACGCACATCTGCAAAAGCTATGTTGCATACCAGCAACGGCAGCGCTAAAATAGAGCAACCAATTACTACAGATAATTTAAGTATATTTGAAATGCAAACAAGGGCTACATGAATTGAATAGTTCGTGAGACACGAACGAAGGTGGAGTCGCTTGTATATTTTTGAATAAAATTTTCCAGCATGTTGAAATTAGTAAAAAAAACAGGGTTACTTATTGTTTTTGGTTTTTTAGCTACAGTTGGTTTTGCCCAAACCACCGCCAGCGATTGGTTTGATAAGGGGATGGAGTTTTTTAATAAAAAACAGTACAAAGAGGCGGTAGTGGCATTTGATAAGGCCAGCACCCTCAATACACAGTACGACAAGGCTTTTTACCGGGCAGGCTGGTGCTATAATGATGGTGAGCAATACGTAAAGGCTACAGAGCGGTTGCAAAAAGCAGTTGCCATCAATAAAACTTATGCGGAGGCTTGGCAGGAATTGGGTTATGCCTACAAAAAACTAGGTAAGAACCAAGATGCCCTCACCAGCCTGAACAAAGCCATTGAAGCAAGGCCCAGCTATGCCATGGCCTTTAAGCAAAAAGGCGATGTGTATCAAAACATGAAAAATTATCCCGAAGCCATTGAGGCATATAAAAAATGTACTGAACTAGATGCCTACAACGAAAGCGCCTTTTATAACATTGGGTACCTTTACAACGCAACTGAAGATTTTAACAATGCCCTGTGGTGGTTAAAAAAGGCCATCACACTTAAAAAAAACGTAAGTACTTATAACGAGATAGGATTTGCATATTACAAGCAAAAGCTGAACGATTCGGCCATTACCTATTACAAAAATGCATTGGCAATCAACCCCGACAATGGTACGGCCTATAAGGGTATTGGTGATGTTTATCGCCGGAATTATAGTCCAGCTAAAACCGATGAAGCGATGGAAGCGTACAAAAAGGCGATCCAAAACAATCCCAAAAGTGCTGGCTCGCATTTTGGGCTGGGCTGGTGCTACAATGAAAAATCACGTTACGATGAAGCAATACCCTTATTGAGCAAATCATTGGAACTGGACAATACACTGGTAGCCGGTTATACAGAAATGGGCTATGCGCAATACATGACAACCCAATACACTGCTGCATTGGAAACATTTAGGAAAGGTATTGCCTTGGATAATAAAAATGCCCTTTGTAGGTATTACAGTGGGCTGGTGTACATCAAGCTAAATGACAAAACCAATGCGACCAAGATGTACAACGATTTGTCGAGCTTTGATCAAAAACTGGCAAATAAGTTACTGGCAAAAATAAATGCGATGTAATAAACAAAAATGGCTGTGTTGCATGAATAGGCGTGGATAATTTCCTCGGTTCGAGTCTTCTCGAACTGTCAGTTCCTGTTGCTGTATATATGAAACTTTCCTGTTCCGCCGTTCGATAACCGTAAAGCAGCCATTGTTGGTATGCAGCGCAAGCAAAGAAGCCAAGCGTGCCAACAACTCTTCTAGCGTTCCTGAAAAATTTATATTTTCTGCTTGTTTGCCTTCATCTTATCGAAGATATTTAAATCTACCATCATAATTTGTTGAAATATTATTTATTCATTTCCATTAAATTTCTCAGTACCCCCAATTCTAGTCCCCGTATTTCTGCCAGCCCTCGCAACCTGCCTATTGCTGAATAACCAGGGTTTGTTTTCTTTTTTAAATCATCCAGCATTTGATGCCCATGATCCGGACGCATTGGAATTGATATATTTCTTTGTTGCATTACTTGAACAATTTCTTTTACAACAGCGTACATGTCTACATCTCCTTCCAAGTGATTGTCTTCATAAAAATCACCTAGCTCATTTCGCCTTGTGCTGCGCAAATGAATGAAATGTATTCTGTCAGCAAATTGTTTTATCATGGCAGGCAAATCATTTTCTACCATCACACCAAACGAACCGGTGCAAAAACAAAGCCCGTTATGTAAGGAAGGAACTTCTTTTATCAAAGCTTCCACATCTTTTGCTGTACTTACAACCCGTGGCAAACCTAAGATACTAAACGGCGGGTCATCGGGATGAATGGACATCACTACACCACAATCTTCCACTACCGGAATAATTTGCTGTAAGAAATAAATCAGATGTTGCTGTAACTTATTTCTGTCAATCTCTTTGTATGCATCCAATGCTTGCTGAAATTGCTCTATAGTAAAACTTTCTTCACTTCCAGGGAGACCTGCAATGATATTTCTTTGTAACAATAATTTCTGTTCATCTGTGATTGTTGAAAAATGATTGGTTGCTCTTTTAATCATATCATCATCATAATCATTTTCGGCATTTTTTCTTTTGAGTATAAATAAATCAAAAGCAACAAATGCTGCCATTTCAAAACGCAATGCTTTAGAACCATCCGCTACCTCATAACTCAAATCGGTTCTTGTCCAATCTAGCACCGGCATAAAATTGTAAGTAATATTTTTTATGCCACAGGCAGATAGATTTTTGATACTCTGTTTATACCTTTCTATATAAACTTCAAAACCTGCAGCTTGTGTTTTAATGGCTTCGTGCACAGGTACGCTTTCCACCACACTCCAAACCAAACCTGCTTTTTCAATGGTTTCTTTTCTTTTATTGATTTCTTCCAGAGTCCAAATTTCTCCATTGGCAATTTGATGCAATGCTGTTACAATACCCGTGCAACCTGCCTGCTTGATATCAGAAAGAGATACAGGATCGTTGGGGCCAAACCAACGCATGGTTTGTTCCATTCTATATGCTGCATTTCCGTATGAAGGATAATTTTTCATGTGCTTATTTTTATACACCACTGTAAGATGTAAAACCGCCATC
Source organism: Ferruginibacter sp. (assembly GCA_031377605.1). Lineage (GTDB taxonomy): Bacteria > Bacteroidota > Bacteroidia > Chitinophagales > Chitinophagaceae > Ferruginibacter. Next base: position 3,291 of record JANMFB010000200.1, on the reverse strand, counting down.
AACAGTAATGGTTGTTCCAGTTACAAATTTTGATGCATCACTTAACATCCAAACCAACGCCCCTGCTAATTCATCGGGGTTACCAAAACGTTTAAAGGGAGTTTGTTGTATAACCGCATTTCCACGGCTGGTGTAACTACCATCTTCATTGGTTAATAAAGTCCTGTTTTGTTCGGTAAGAAAAAAGCCCGGCACCAATGCATTCATCCGTATTTTATCACCATATCTATTTGCCATTTCTACTGCCATCCATTTATTAAAAGATTCCACGGCCGATTTACCCATGCTGTAGCCCAATACTTTTGTAAGTGTTCTGGGCACACTCACCGACGAAATGTTGACAATACTTCCACTACCGTTTTCTGCAATTGCTTTACCAAAAATTAGTGTTGGCAATACCGTTCCCCACAAGTTTACATCCATAGCCTGTTTCATTCCATTTACGTTCATCGAAAAAATATCATCTTCAGGTTGTAAGACAGCCTCGGCTACATTACCACCAGCGGCGTTCACCAAGCCATCAATTTTTCCAAATGCATCCAATACTTTTTGGCAACAATCTTTTAAAGCATTTTCATTTTGCACATCGGCAATCAATGCAATGGCTTTTCCGCCTGCAGCTGTTATTGCTGCTACTCTCTCATTGGCTACTTTTTCATTGCGCCCCATCACGCCTACTATGCCTCCCGCTGCTGTAATGGCTTTTATAAATGAATGGCCTAAAATACCTGTAGCACCAGTTACAACTATAACTTTGCCTTCTAACGAAAATATATCCTTCTTAATCATACCTTATTTACTAATTTTTAATTGTTATTTTTTTCGTGTTCGTAAATCTTCGCTAGAGCTCCCATTTAAAATTTAAAATGTACCCGGCTCTACTACCCATTTCATTGCGCTGCACCAAAACGTTTATGCAAATTGACAAATAAAGAAGCGTCAAACACATGCTCATAATCATAGTTGGAATAAGCTATAAAATGTTGTCAGCATATATTTTCTTGTATCTGTTCAATAACCTCTCTATCACTCAACTCGCCAAAATGTTTTATAAATATGGCACCTATGGATACTCGAACATTTATACCAGTGGCTCCAGTGGTGGAATTTTAAACTGCCTTTGGTACATATTTGCAATCTTCTATCATGCATCACCCTTTTTCTTTTCATCCATTTCATTCTCTTCAATATCCCACAGCTCTCTATAAATATTTACATATTCTATCACAGCAGTCTCATTTATAGCCAAATAATACCTGCATAATTTTTTAAATAGCGCTAGCATTTTTTCATCACCACAAAAATCAAGCATACCATCTAGGCATCGCTCTATTGTTTGTTGGTCTTTAGTTTTTCGTTCAATAATATTTTCTACTTCCTTGCTATATATGCCTACTGCTTTCAAAGTTAGTTGTTCGGCGGTTTTTGCCATTTCTATTATTGGGTCTACCATGCTACTGTCTTTTTTTGTCAGCATTATTGCAATTTTTCTAAGTATTAATTATTCTTACATGAAACTACATCAATTTGAGAGACATACTATAATTATTGAAGGAAAAGTGAATTTTCAATTTTGCAACGCTCTGTTGCAAAATTAAAAAACTGCTTGCTGAGGGGTTATCAACCAAATAATAAAACTAAACCCGAAGCCAAGTGGCAGTTAATGGCTCTGACCATAAAGGATCGTATAGTTCCCTCCGAGTAAATTTCATTTCATCCGTAACAGTTTTATCTAAATACTACTGTTTCAAAGCAAAAGTTGTCTCCAACTGTTCAATTATTTGTTCCAATGTTATATTGGCTGCACCTTGCTCTTTCAGTAATTGTTTAATATCAGGATTTTCTGTTCTGATTGTGTTGATATATTCAGTTAAATCTTGCTTTACAATATCTGGAATTGGTATCACAACATTTGGTGTTAACGTAGCCGTTAAACGAATAACATCATTTTTATGTTTAGAAATGTCATCCGATCTTACTTCTTGTCCATCAGCCTTTCTTTTCGCATTATTTATAAACGCTCTTGCTTTAAGACAAATCAATGCAAAGTCATTCGCAAGATGAAGACCATCCATAAGTTGCGTATTGGATAGGGCAAATTTGTAGTATTCTTCATCCAACAGAATTGCTGATAAACTGGATGCTTCTTCGCCGGTAGGAATGTCAGTTAGATGCATTCCTTCAACCTCCTTTATTAAATCAGGCCTGCGGGAAAACAATTCAATCATTACAGGAAATCCTGCTGCCAGAGGTTTAATAAATCTGTAAAATTGTTTTTTCTCCCCAACTTGCGCAATTGCATATTCACCATCTTTTATAAATTGCCAAAAATGGTCTACAAATTCATCTGAGAGAGCTTCAACTATCAAAATTATATCAATATCCTTTGTAGCCCTAAATGGTAAACCCTTTTGTTCCATTTGCCAATCACATGCACTACCGCCAATTAAAACATAATGATCTGTGTACGGTTCAAAATGTTGAATAAATAAATCTAAGCCAACTACCATTGTATTTCATTTATAAGATCCTCCAAAGCCCCCTTGACCCTTTCATCTTCTTCATGCTTCAGGGATAAGTAAAGTGATAATTTATCTACGTTTTTGTTTTCTGAAAGTATTACTGGATTATATAACCATACTTCAATTCTGTTATCCCCGTATTTTTTGTCTAAACGCTTCAAAGTTCCTAATGCTTTCATAGAACGAAATTCATCTTTACCTATAACATATGTTTTTCGATTACTCTCTGATAACATTGTAAAAGTTGATAAAGCAGTATCGCCACCTATTCTGAAATGATTATCGTTCAGAATTTGATCTGTGAACCAAATCTCACGAACAGGTGAACTGAGTATGGGTAGAATGTTTTTCCATAGTTCTTTACCTTGTGAATGAAATCTGATTGATTTTTCTTTGGCTCCTTCAATTGCTACTAGTTCAAAGCGATGAAGTTCTTTAATAATGCGAGATACAGTCATTGTGGAGTACTGTACCATTTTTGCAATTTCCTGAAAGGAGATCTTTTCTAGAGAAGCTATCTCTAAATGATAGAGTATAACACATTGTGCCGGAGCTGTTAAATATTTAGAACGGGATTCGTTTTTATTTTCAGAAGAACGTATAGAATCATTTAATTGCAGGAATAATTCAGGTATATACATTTGTCTAAATGGTTGAACAAATGATATTCTTCTTTCTATTAACCTTTTCCGTTCCCAACTTTCAATCTCATCAAAAACAAAAACAATCGGAAGGCCTAAAAATTGTTTGAGCTGTTGCCCTTGTTTTT
>JANMFB010000187.1:0-19178 GCA_031377605.1 Ferruginibacter sp. | reverse complement strand
GTTTATCAAACGAAGTAGCGGCTTATGGTATTACTGTAAATAATATTATGCCTGGCTACACAAGTACCAACAGGCTTGAAATGCTTATTGAGAAAAACCCAAAAGTAAACGAGGTTAAAGAAACGATACCAATGAAACGTTTTGGCACTGTGGAAGAGTTTGCCGCCGCCGCTACATTTCTAGTAAGCGATTGTGCAAGCTATATAACTGGGCAATCTCTGGCTGTTGATGGTGGGTGGATAAAGGGGAGTTGATAGCCTTTGGCAAAATAATAATTTACGAATTTTTTTTTATGGTTAGTGAGGACATCAATCTAAATGGATTAATCTAAAAGATATTCAATTTATCTATTTTAAATTAGTTATCGCAACGGTTTTGTTTGCCACGCAATAAGGCAGGAACCCACAGCGCTTTTTATTGTACACTTATTTTGTCTATTAGCAATTTAAAATCTTCTGCTTTTTTATTGCCTATCAAAAAACCAATTTCTTCCAATTGATCACCTGAGAAGTTAGCCATATTGAGGGTTCTACCTCTAAAGGAGGGAATCATATTGCTAAAAGGAATCTCAATAGTTTGCCAATTTCCCGTGGTTTCAAACGTAATTATATAAGAATGGTACTCATTTTTTTTATTTTTTACGTTAAACTGAAAAGCTTTTCCATCGCCTTTTAGTACTATTACAAACTTACTGTATCCTTTAAGCTTGATCAAAGAGGCATTATATCTGATAGATGAAAAGCCACCATTATTATCTAACGAAACATGACCTTCAAATATGCCATTACCTTTGTCATCTACACCCATTTTCCCTTCAGATTCTCCACCCATAACGGTGTCATTAACAACATACCAGTTTTTTAAGTCAGCTTCTTTTGTAAAGTCAAATATCGTATGGGTATTAATCATAAAGTAGCTTATTGTTAATAAAAGTGTCTTCATCAATATTCAAATTTGTTATATAATAAACTATATCAGTTCGTTTGGTTTTGATTGTCAAATTTAAATGATTATAAAATAGTAAATGAACGTATTTATAAATAAGTAATCATACACTTGAACTTGAAAATATTCCTTAAAAGCACCTGCGCTGTTTATATTATCAAGAAATGTTTGCATACACATTAACTACAATAAAAGCCTAAATTGCAGAAAGGCTTGCATCTAGAGATAAAATGCTGAAGTGTTTTTTGTCGCTATATAAAAGTCAAAGCAGATTTCATATACACAGGTATGTTTAGAAAAAACTTTTAGCTCACAAACCAAAAGAAAAATCTGTTAGTGACGAGTTATCCAACACTAAAATTTTGTAGTAAAATTCCCTCTTAAACAAACCCGTAACCCCCAACTCGAAACTATACTTCTACGCATTTGCCAGCAAAAACATATAGAACACAAACCCAGTAACTGCTATGAGTATAATTCTAGATTGTAGTATAGTAAAATTGCCTCTTTGTAACATGCTAAGTATAATACCCATGGCCATGATAACCAAGCCAAGCCATACTAATTTTATCATAGGGAAAACATAAGCTTTAAGGGTAATAGACTCTATAAACTTATCAGATTCTTTTATGCCTAATATTATTTTGTGGTCTTCTGCTACACCTGCAAAACGTACGTATAAATTTTGAGCATATACTGTGTCATCTATTTTGTTTAGCAAATTGCTATCTATCATTGCTAACTTTGGGTTTGCATTAAAATGCATATTATCTTTAGCAGTTATTTTTATTTTGGCTGTAAGCTCAAAATTTTGTGTACTTCCGTTAGCAAGCTTTTTAGGATTTGTTTCTTTTACCACATCTTCCAAAATCATATAACCATTGCTGTAAAAAGCAGTATCACCATTGCCTATGGGGCTTAGTTTAAATTGCGCAGTATCTTCAGGTATGTCCTTTTTGTTTTGTGCATACGAAATATAAGTAAACACATCTTTAAGCAAATACGATTTGGTATCAGGGTTACTGCTCATGTTGTTTCCCTTCATCAAGTACACATCGGGCTGCAAAACAAAATGATCATTTTGTTTGTTCTTGTTTTCAAACAAAAGTTTGTAATACAATCTATCTTTTTCGCCAGCAGCAGAATCATTTAAATAAGTAACACTATAATCTCCCATCGAAGAAGGTACTTGCCGCAAAAGGGTAAGATTTTCCATAGGATTATCTTCTTGCTTAGTCATAGGATCTTTACCTGTTGTAGGCAATACGATTCCATTGGAACTGCTACTGCTTATAATTTTTTTATTGGCTGAAGATAATAACATGCCTACAAGCATGAGCATAAAACCTGTATGTGCTATAGGGCTACCTGCTTTTAATATTTTCCCTTTTTGCACAGTCCAAATGTACATGCCATTTGCAACCACAGAATAAACTGTTGCAAACGTTGCCACATAAACAGCGGCTAGAAAACCATTTCCTTTTTTGTAATAAGTAAGCGGAAAAAACACTGCCAACAAAATCATAATCACAGCCGTAATTGCTGTTGGTTTCCAAATAATTTTTACCAAATTGTTAAATGAAGTATCCTTATATTTTAAGTATTGTGTAACGGCGGTAAGCAATCCAAGTATGATGGCTACAAGTACTATTACTTTGTTGTATCCAAATTCTACATCTTCGGGCGGGGCAAATGATGTTCCAAAAATTTTATTATAAACCGGTACCGATGTTTTGGCAATGATAAAAATGGAAGTAAGAAAGAAAACCAAAGAACCTATAAACATCCAAAATTCTCTTGAAGTTGTATTTTCTTCTTTGTGAATAGTGGGAATCTTTTTGTAGTTTTTTATAAGTAAGAAAAGGGATGGGATGCTAAATGCAAAAAGATACAAAAGTATCAGTCCATTCATGGCTCTAAATTCAAATAAATGCCCAAGTAATTTGAAAGAGATCATTTCGCCCGTTTCTGTAAAAGCATGTACAGATGTGTCTCCTAAAATACCGGTACGAGTAAGAAAAGTAGAATAAAGAATAAAAATAAACGTAAGAAATACAAATAAATAACTTGCTCTTAATGAATGCCCTGTTGCTTTATAAATTACCATTGTATGCAAACCTGCAATAAGTAACAACCAAGGTACGAGAGATGCATTTTCTACCGGATCCCAAGCCCAATAGCCACCAAAGTTAAGTGATTCGTAAGCCCACTTTCCACCCATCATGATACCCACACCTAGCACACATGCACACATAAGCGCCCATGGCATAGCAGGTTTTACCCAATCTGCAAAGCGTTTTGTTTGTATGCCTGCGTAAGCATATGCAAAAGGTACAATTGTACTTGCAAAACCAAGAAACAAAATTGGCGGGTGTATAACCATCCAATAATTTCTTAGTAAAACATTAAGCCCTACACCGTCTTTAATAAATTTTAAATAATCTGCTCTTGCAAAAATGGGTCCTGCAATTTCATTTCTAGTAAGACTAAATGGACTGTTACCAATCTTAATATTTCCAATATAAATACCCAAAATCATCATTAACAAAAAGAATTGTGCAAGACTTATTACACTCATTACGGGTGCTTCCCATTCTTTACTTTTTCTTATTAATATAAGGCCCAAAATACCATGCCATATCGTCCATAATAAAAAGCTACCCTCTTGCCCTTCCCAAATACAGGCAAGTAAATATTTGTATTGTAATTCTAATGAGGAATGCTTGTATGCGTACATGTATTCAAACATGTGATTAGAAATAATGTAAACGATGGTGGCAAAAATAAACACCGTGCCAATTACTTGAATAAAGAATGCACTGCGAGCTATTTTCAGCCAATTCGCTTTTTCTATTTCGTTCAAATTTCTGCTAGCAAAAAAATAAGAAAGAGTAGCTATTAGAGTAGCTATAAAAGAAAGTATTACTAAAAATTGTCCAATTTGTCCAGGTAATAAATGTTCGCCATCAAATTTCATCTGCGCTAGGGGTTATTAGTTCATAGAAGTTGTTTGTTGCATATCTTTTTGCAACTGCTTATTATCATCTTTGTATTTGCTCGGACATTTCAATAAGATATCGCTGCATTCAAAATGGTCATCTTGCATTTTTCCTTTCATTACAAGGCGCTCACTTTTTTCAAGATCGGTAGGTTTGCTGTTGTGAAAAATTACTTTTGTTTTTCCCCCAAGGCTATCCACTGCATAAAACGAAAGGTAATTTGGATTTTTGATAGGGTCGTATTCAATAGGTTGGCTTTTATCTATTTTAGCGATTACGTGTACAAATTTTCCTTTTTTTGCATTAGCAGATCCAATAGTATCGTAGGTAGAAAAATCTGCAGAAAAGGAGATAAGTCCTACAATAAGTGCAGCTATTCCTATTAAAATTATAATATGTGTACGTTTCATCTTGGTTATTTTTGCAAAGTTACTTCAAATAAGGTACGTATAGATGAAATGAATGAGATTTTAGAATTGGAACGCAGATTTACATGATTTACATGATTTCTTATGTGTAAAAATAATAATCATAAAAATTTCACATTAAAAAAAAAGTGCTTTGCACTTATCATTATTTATCTGTGCAAATATTGATAATCATAAAAATCTGCGTTCTAAAGAATCAGCGTTCCAAAGAATACTATATTTGCCAAAATTTTAATGCCAACTCATGACTGACTTGTCGCAATTTGACCCTAACAGCGTAGGTAATCCTAATTTCAATATTTTTGGGCTTCCCACTACAGAAGAAGATGCAAGATTGGTAATACTTCCTATACCTTGGGAGGTTACCGTAAGCTACAATGCGGGCACGGCAAGAGCGCCCGATCATATTTTTACTGCAAGTTTACAAGTAGATTTGTTTGACGAGGAAACACAAGGCGCATGGAAACAAGGCTTTTATATGCGACCTATAGAAAAGAAAATACTTACCAAAAGTGATTTTCTTCGAAAAGAAGCTGAACTGTACATTGGCTATATATCTGGCGGCGAAGATTTAGGGGACAATAAGTTTATGTGTAAATCGCTCCGCGAAATTAATGAAGGGAGTGTTTTCTTAAACGATTGGGTGTACGAGCAAACTACCGATTTGCTAGCAAAAGGAAAGCTAGTTGCTTTGCTTGGTGGCGACCACAGTACACCATTTGGTTTTTTTAGAGCAATGGCAGATAAACACGGGGAGTTTGGTATTTTGCAAATAGATGCACATATGGATTTGCGTAAAAAGTATGAAGGATTTAATTACTCTCATGCATCTATTATGTTCAATTCTTTGGAAGAAATTCCTTCTATTACAAAATTGGTACAAGTGGGCATAAGAGATTTTTGTGATGAAGAATATGACTATATGCAAGCAAGCGATGAAAGGATTGTAACTTATTTTGATAAGGATATAAAAGAAAGACAATATGAAGGAGAAACTTGGAAAAGTATTGTAGAAGATATTGTAAGCAAGTTACCACAAAATGTATTCATCAGTTTTGATATAGATGGACTAAAGCCAAATCTTTGTCCACATACCGGAACGCCTGTGCACGGAGGTTTTGAAGTGCAAGAAATATATTATCTCTTTAAGAAAGTATTGGAGAGTGGCAGAAAATTAATAGGATTCGATTTAAATGAAGTAGGTGTGAGTAGAGATGAGTGGGACGAAAATGTGGGTGCTAGGATACTTTTTAAATTGTGTAGTTTACTTACCGCAAACAATAGCTAATTGAGCAGCCAAACTTTTGCCATAGAAATACCCAATGAAAGATTAAAGACGTACAATCTTGTAACGTTTATAATTTTAAGCCTCAATTTTTTTGGATTTGGCTTTGTGTTTCTTAAAACTCTAAGCACAGAATCGTACTTAGCTATCTTTTTATTGATTCTAAATGCGGTGCCTTGGAGCTTTTACTTGCTCAATAAAAAGCACATAAAATTTCCCATTGTAGAAATAGCTTTTATAGCTAGCGCTTGTATGTGGCTTTATATAGGTAGTGTGTGGATGGGAATATTTTTACTAGCTTTTACTGCTATTGGTTTTGTTGCCAATAAAAAATCTCTTATTCATTTCTCAGATGAAGGCATCGTCTATCCCTCGTTTCCTTTAAAAAAGTACGCTTGGAGCGAAGTGTCGCAAGTAGTATGGAAAGATGATGTGCTTACGATAGATTTGAAAAATAATAAACTGCTACAACTAACTATTGAAGATGGTTTTGCAAAGCGTTTTGATTACAATGCGTTTAATGAATGGTGTAGCAAAAAAAAATGATTTGTTTTTATGTTTTCTTATATTCCAATAAATCTCCAGGCTGACAATCTAAGGCATTGCAAATAGCTTCGAGAGTACTAAAACGGATAGCTTTTGCTTTACCTGTTTTTAGTATAGATAAATTAGAAAGCGTTAAATCTACCTTTTCAGAAAGTTCGTTCAAAGAAATCTTTCTCTTGGCCATCATTACATCTAGATTTACTATTATTGCCATTGTTATATTGTTAGTTCGTTTTCAGATTGCATTTCAATTCCCTTAGAGAAAAGTTGTGCTATAAAATATAAAATACCTGCAAAAAATAAGAAAGCATCCCCAAGCCCAATGTGATCGTTAAGCTTTGTAAAGCTCATTCCTTGAGTAATAAACTTGTCAGCATATATAATGCTTAGTTTGCTTATTATACCAATAAAGAATGACAGCAAACTTATTTTTTTTATTAAGTTGCCTATCTTTTTGTGAAAAGGGCTAATGAGATTAATTTTTAGGGAAATTTGAATAACAAAATAAAATAACAATGCTTGAAAAATGGTGATTGTCGTAACACATAAAGCTAAAGCAATATAATCTCCATTGCTATAAGTTTTTAGTTGGGATAAATCTAAACCCAGATATAAATTTTTGGCTGCAATTTCATTAACGTGCATACTAATACCAAATGAATACAAGATAACTCCCGCTTTTATACAAAGCCCTATAAAAACTACCCAAGCTATAATGTACATTGTTTTTAAAATGAAGGATGTGCTACTTGTCATATAATTTGAATTATTGATTATAATGCAAATATAATAAAAATATATTGATAAACAATAAAAATTTATTAATTAAAGTTAAAATTGATTTTATAAAGGTCTTTTATAATTTATTATAGTAATTATTGGTCCTTAATTTTTTTAGATGTAGTTGTTATAAATATAAGTCACGTTATATTCGTGAATAACTAATATGTCTATGTAGCGTTTGTTTTTTAATACTGCTTATATTCGTTTAATCAGCTCTTCGGTTAGTGAATATTTATCACCAAAAATTGTTACTTTTAATAAAGCGATTAGGTATCTCAAAATAGCAACAATCAAAATTGATAAGTTATGGCAACGGTAAATAACATCCTAGAAAGTAAGCGTAATATTATTTTTTCTATAACGCCTGATACTTCCGTCTATCAAGCATTGGAACTTATGGTTGAAAAAAATGTAAGTGCTCTTTTGGTTACTGAGGGAGAAAAAATGGCTGGTATTTTTACAGAAAGAGATTATGCACGAAAAGTTGTACTTAAAGGTAAATCTTCAAAAGATACAGCCATTAGTGAAATAATGACGAGTAACCTCATTACCGTTACCAAAGCAACAACCATAGAGGGTTGCATGAATTTAATGACCGATAACCATATTCGTCATTTACCAGTAGTTGAAAATGATAAATTGGTAGGCATAATTTCTATAGGTGATGTTGTAAAGAATATTATTGAAGAGCAAAAATCTATTATTGGGCACATGGAGCAGTACATTGCAGGAAGTTGATTTTGTATTTTTCGTGTTATTTTAATGTGATTGATAACGTTAATCCAAATTAAAAATTTCTTTTGCCAGTCTAAATGTATTACAATGGGCTTCTGTTATAATTTTTACATCGGCCGAATAACCTCCACCTAGTGCAACAACACTAGGAATAGCCAATGCTTGTAAACTGGATAATACAACATTGTCTCTTTCTTTACAACCTTCTAGCGATACTTTCAGTTTGCCAAATTTATCTGTTGCTAAAATATCTACACCTGCTAAATAAAATCCAAAGTCAGGTTTTATTTCTTTCAACAACCTATCAAGCGTATTACTCAAAATAGTTAAATAAGTTTCATCATCAGTGCCATCCTTTAAGCCAATATCTAAATCGCTTTTTTCTTTTCTAAAAGGATAGTTGTGTTCGCCATGCATACTAAAAGTAAAAACTTTTGGTTGGTGCTCAAATAATTTTGCTGTTCCATTTCCCTGGTGTACATCTAAATCTATAATTAATATTTTTGTTGCTAATTTTTTAGATAGCAAGTAATTTGCTGCAACAGCCATATCATTAATCATACAAAACCCCTCTCCATGATCTGCAAATGAATGGTGGGTGCCACCTGCTACATTTAAAGCAACGCCATCTTTCAAAGCCGCGTAGCAACAATCAATAGTGCCCTGTGTTATTATAAACTCCCTTTGAGTAAGTTGAGGAGATTGCGGGAAACCAATTACTCTTTGTTCTCTATCAGATAGTTTTTGATGTGTAAGTTTATGTATGTAATCACTCGTGTGTGTAAGCAATACAATTTCTTCTTTGCAAGCTATTGGTGCAAAAAGGTTCTCCTCGGTTATTGTTCCTTCATGCAATAATTGCCCAGGTATCAATTCGTATTTTAGCATAGGAAAACGATGCCCTTGGGGTAAAGGATGCGCATAGATTGGATGATAAGCAATGTGCAAATACTTTTTGTTCATTCAGTAATGTACTGCAGCTTTTTTATTTAATGGTCGTTTTGTCTATTTTTAGTTGGTAAACATTTACGCCAATGGCATGAAGGTTAAGTGATGTTTTATTAAAGTCGTAAATCCTAATTTTATTTGCAGCTCTACCAATATTTACCTTAGTCCAATTTTGTCCACCATCTGTAGTTTCATAGCCACTATTTACGGTGCCTACAAAACCTATTTTCTCATTTATAAAACCAATACCAAACTCTCTAGCTGCTGCATCTGCACATAGGTTTATCTCTTGCCAGGTTTTACCGCCATCAATCGTTTTGGCTACACGTTGTTGTTTTACTGTTGTATCAGGATTGTAAGATTGAATGGTTACATAGCCTACTTTTCTAGAAGGGAAAGATACTTTCCAAGTCAATTCATAGGGACGGATAGATTGATATCTTTTTTCCCAAGTTTTGCCTGCATCTTTTGTGTACAAAATAAGTGCATTCGATTCAGCAGGATCTTCATTTGTAGCAGCACAAACAAAACCTTCTTTTTTATTAAACATTTTAATATCAAAGAGCATTTTGCAATCATTGTTCATGCTCCAAGAAGAGAAGCTTTTACCATCATCATGCGATACCAATATATTTGCAGGCGTACCCACACGACCTACCCCGTAAATATGGTATTTGTAATCAAGCACGCCATGATTTATGTATTGTTCTTTTACAATATCAATGGCGCATAAACCTTTTACATAAGGCCCGTCGTAAGCTATAGGCATCCAATTTTTTCCTCCATCTTCTGTTTTATAAAGTGGAATGGTATCTTTTACATTGGGAAAATAGTCTGTACCCACATTTCCGGCAAAGCCTCTGAGCGAATCAATAAATCCAATACAACGAAAAAATGTACCTGGCTTATCAAATATTTTATCCCAAGAAGTTCCTCCATTATTTGTATGATAAATTTTGCCTTGCCCATTGCAATACCAACCATTGTTTTCATCTACAAAACAAATATCATCTTGCTTGCCAGGGTAAGCTTGGGTCTGCATTTTTTGCCAGGTATAAGTCGGTTGTTCCACTTTTTGTTGTTCTTGTGCATTCACAATTACAAAGATGTTTGCAAGGAGAAGGGTAAAAAATAATTTTTTCATTTTTTAAAGTTATGCCGTAGCAGTTAATAATAATAGTATTGTATCATCATTAGAAAGTTCTTTGTACATGTTTGTAACAATAATTTTCCCTAAAGCTGAAAATATTAGTAGTTGTTCTGCATCTTCCAGAGCTATGCCTACATTGAATATATGTGAGACTTGGCCATTTTTTATTTCAGTTACAAATGAAAGTATTTCATTTTCTTTATCAAAAAAGCTAAGTTTAAAACCTCTTTTCGTTTTATATTCTGTTCTGTATTCATTGCCGTTTGCAAAAACTATTTTTCCGTTACTGCCCCAGAAGCTATGAGATAATTTGGCAACAACTTCATCGTTACTTGTAATGATATAGACTGGGTTCCATAACCCTTTTCTGGTAACATAATATTGCTTGTTATCAATGGTAAATATTGACTTTGCCGTTAAGCTAGCTGTTAATGTTACTAAAGTCTGATTTTCATTTTTTAGTAAATAGATTTCGTTTTCCTTTATCCAATGTAAATTTTTCATGATAAAGTATATATTTTAATTAGAAAAAGATTTGGTAAAATTTGAGTGTTGCTATTAAATGATTTTTGGTCTACATTGACGATATTAATACCATCGCATATTCCTTTCTTTATGTCTTTGTAAAAAAATATAAAAATAGCGAGTAATACTACGGTAAGTAACTTTTTCATTTTATGATTTATTTTTATAACACAAATTTGAGGGAACTTAAACAAAGTAAAAAGTAGATTTACTTTATTGCAGTAAATTGGTGATGAACGCAAGAAAAACTGCGCTTTTAATTATCTCTACTAAACTCACTATATACCCATCATTTCTTTAAACTTAACCGATTGGCGTTGGCTTATATCTATTTTAGTCCCATCAAGCAGTTCTATCTGCAAGGCATTATTAAAATATGGGCTTATAGTTTTTATAAAATTGGTATTGATAATAAATTGTCTGCCTGTTCTAAAAAAATGTGGCTTAGGTAATCTATCCTCTAAATAACTTAGGGATTTATGGAGTAAAGGTTTTTTATCTTGGTAAAAAACTCGAGCATAATTGCCCACACTTTCTATTAAATATATTTCAGCTAATGGTACAAAAAAACAGCGCTCTCCATCTTTAATAAAAATTCGTTTATCAATGGTTAGTTTATTTTCTTGGCTTTGTTGTTGGTTGAAATGTTTTTTTACTTTCTCAAAAGCTTCATTGAGTCTATCTGTGTTAATTGGTTTTAAAATATAATCCAACGCACTTACTTCAAAAGCTTTAATGGCAAACTGATCGTAAGCAGTTACAAAAATCACAAAAGGTGCTTCGTCTAAATCTTCTAATAAATCAAAACCAGATTTACCAGGCATATTGATATCTAAAAAAATAAGATCTGGTTTTAAAGCATTAATTTTTTCAGCAGCCTCCATAGCATTACCTGCTATTTCTATCACTTCTATATCTGCATGTTTCTGCAGCATTCCTTTTAGTTCAGCAATAGCCAAGGGCTCGTCATCTATTAAAATAGTTTTTATTGCCATGATAATGGAGTTTGAATAGTTGACACTACCTGTTCATTTTCTTGTTCTATTAAAAAAGTTGCTTTGTGGTGATATATTTCTTCCAATCGTTTGCTTATATGTTTTAATCCAATTCCTTCAGTGTTCACTGCCTGATATATTCCTGTATTCTTCACTTTTAAAGCCAATAGCTCTTCATCGATATAGCTCTCTATTAAAATATTGCTATTGCCAATATTTTTGGCAACTCCATGTTTTATGGCATTCTCGGCAAGCGTTAATACTATTGCAGGAGGTATAGTTTGACTGTATGTATTTTCTGCTATAACAAACTCAATACTTAATCTGTTGCCAAAACGCAATTGCTCTAATTCCAAGTATTTTTTCACTTCATTTATTTCATCTTTTAAGGGTATCAATTGTTCTTTGCCATATTGTAAAGTAAAGCGAAGCAACTCACTCAGTTTTACAATTGCATCTCTGCTTTGTTCAGGATTTATGATTACCAATGCTTTAATACTATTTAAAGCATTGAATAAAAAATGCGGATTTAACTGTGTTTTTAGCAATTCTAGTTCGGTTGTCTTTGCTAGGTTTTCCAATAATAATTTCTCTTGTTGTATGGCATTGTTTTGTTGCAGTATTTTATACATGAAGTAGATAATCACCCATACGCTTGTGTATCTTATCCAATTCATGGTGGAGCCCGCAAAAAATTTTGCCACCGCATTTATTGTAAGTCCTTTGGCCGGCGCTCCAATATGTATAAGTAAATTGATAACGAATGCAGACAAAGACAATGCAAACGCAATCACAAAGATGGAAACAATTGCAGCAACCCAAATTTTGGTTTTTGATTTCTGAAAATAGTTATGCTTCTTCAGCATAAACCTGAATAAATGAGTAAGCAAGATGCCTAGTATTGCATAACCCACAATAGTTATAAACCTTTCCCAACTAAACTTATCAAAAATAAAAAAAACATAATTTATGGTGTCTATAAATACCATGCTAGACCATCCAGCTACCTGACATACCCAATATATTTTTTTATTGCTCATTAAGCTGCAAAATAACAATATCTCCTATTAAAATAAAATAGATGCCTCAGAAAATGTTGAACGCAAGAAAATTGAGTTGGACGCAGGTTTTCTTTGTCAAATTGGAAAAGTATAATAATGAAAACGTTGAATTTACCATCAACGCTTAGTTAGCTTTCTTCAATGTAAATAATGTTAGGTGTGTTTGCTATTCTCAAAATTACTTCCTGTACAATAAAAAATGTTGAATAGGTAAAAAATCTCCTTTATAAACCAAAGTAAAACCGTTTGCTTTTAATTCTTTACCAAGTTGAGTTATGGTAGTCTTATGCAAAGGTTTTATGGGCACAGTTGGATCTTCGCCTCTATACTCTATCAATAAAATTTTACCAGTAGGTTTCAAAGCTTTTTTAAGTGCTTGCAACATTTCTTGTGGATACTCTAGTTCGTGGTAAACATCTACCATAATAGCGAGGTCCACACTGTTATCTGGCAAGTTGGGCGATTGAATTGTACTTTTGATCACTTCAACAATCGTATCTTTTAGTTGTAGTTTTCTTTCTTTGAGCATGTAAATCATTTCATCTTGTATATCTACTGCATACACTTTACCGTTGGGTACTTTTTTTGCTAGCCTAAAACTATAATAACCTGTGCCTGCACCTATATCTGCAATCACCGCATTTGGTGATACTTGTATTGAATCAATCGCTTTATTTGTATCTTCTTCAATATCTCTGGTATCTCTTTCTAACCAATCGCTCCCCATAGCACCCATCACAAATGAAATTTCTCTGCCCTTATAAAACTTTCCAATACCATCTGAAGCAGCATGGCCATAAGTATAAATAGTATCTGTTACAACCGGTTTGGATTTGCCATTTTGTTGTGATTTGCAACTACTAAAAAAAATACATGAACAAATTAAAATTATAAATCCTTTCATATCAATCTTTCTTTTAAAATATAAATATCACTAATTGGGAGTAATTACAAAAAAAAATTGGGTTTATATTTTGCTTATATCATAAAGCCTACAAATAAAATTTAATTGTTGGATATTTTGTAAACTGTTATTTATATCTACTTAAATAAATTCCTTTTATATACATATCATATAGTTTATGAAAGTTAATATTTTAGATGCTTTAAATAAGCTGTCGGACGCATAGGAAAATCTTGTAAATTAGCACTAAAAATAAACGCTCTTGGAAAACACAAAATCACTCAACGAAATACATAGTTTCTTTTTTATTGGCGTGGCAGGTGCAGGTATGAGTGCTTTGGCGCAATACCTTGTGGGTACAGGTAAGCAGGTGAGTGGCAGTGATCGTTATTTTGTGGATGGTGTGGCAAATGAAACACAAGAAAAATTAGAAGTGGAAGGAATTAAGTGTTTCACACAAAATGGCGATGGCATAACAAGCGATGTGGAAATAATTATTGTTTCTACTGCTATTGAAGATACAGTACCCGAAGTACAAAAGGCAAAGCAATTAAATATTCCGATAATAAAACGGAGCGATTTGTTGGCCATGATAGCAGCTAGTAAAAGAACGATTGCGGTGGGCGGCACATCTGGCAAGAGCACAACTGGAGGTATGCTTTATCAGATTTTAGAAACGGCAGGCTTACAACCAAGCATCATCAGTGGTGCAGGTTTGGTGAGTTTTATCAAACAAGGCAAAATAGGAAATGCAAAAGTTGGAGCAGGGGAGTGGTTGGTGATAGAGGCAGATGAGAGCGATGGCTCAATAGTTAAATATCACCCAGAAATTGGGTTGTTGTTAAATATAGATAAAGATCACCAAGAGATTGATGAGTTGTTGGATATTTTTGGAACGTTTAGAGAAAATACAACTGGTGCTTTTGTAGTAAATAGGAGTAATAAATTATCTGCTATGCTTAGTAACAATATAAAAAATGATTTTAGCAGCGATGATAATGAGGCTGGTTTTGTAGCAAAAAATTTGAAGCAATACGGTATGAATATTAGTTTTGATATAAACAATGTACCTTTTCATTTAACAACCATTGGTAAACACAATATGGAAAATGCTTTGGCCGCTGTAGCGGTTGCAAGCATTATTGGCGTGTCGCTAGAGCAATCTAATAAAGGATTACAAGCCTACGAAGGCATATACAGAAGGCATCAATTGCTGGGGGTAAAAAATGGCATAACGGTTATAGATGACTATGCACATAACCCTGCAAAGTGTGCCGCATCTATTCATGCATGTCAGCCGATAGCTCCAAAAGTTATGGCTTGGTTTCAGCCGCATGGTTATGGTCCTACTCGTTTTTTGAGAAATGATTTTGTGCAAGAAATCGCTGCAGCTTTACGGCCACAAGATGAAATATGGATGAGCGAAATCTTTTATGCTGGTGGTACTGCAGTAAAAGATATTTCTGCAAATGATTTGATAAACGATATAAAAGCATTGGATAAAAGTGCTTATTTTGTTGAGGATAGAAAAGATTTGTTGAAAGTAATGCGGAGTCATTTTACAGACGATTGTGTGCTGTTACTTATGGGTGCAAGAGACCCAGAGTTGGAAGTTTTTAGTAAGGGATTGTTTGAGGAGTTGTAGTTCTTCCGTCTAAGTATTTTCATGTCAGCCTTAGGCTGACAACTTTTAGGATTGAGCTTTTTGAACCAATAAAATACACTTATGCTTTTTAATTGAGAATTTGTTTAGGATAGACTACTTTTAAATCTCACTAATTTTGAATCTTCAAATAAAATAATGCACCAACAAACCCTCATCATAAATATTACCAAGCTCGTAAACGTACGAGAAACCAATGAGCTGCTTCGTGGTGCAGCATTGTCAGAGCTTCCAACAGTTGAAGATGCATTTTTATTGATAGAAGATGGATTGATTGCCGACTTTGGAACCATGTACGAATTGGAGATAAAAGTGCCGCAACAACCCAAACACATTATTGATGCAAGTGGACAATTTGTAATACCAGCATGGTGCGATAGCCATACACATATCGTATTTGCAGGTAGTAGAGAAAGCGAATTTGTGGATAAAATAAATGGATTAAGTTATGCAGAAATAGCTGCAAAAGGTGGAGGTATTTTAAACTCTGCCAAGAAGTTAAACGAAACACCTGAAGACGATTTGTACAATGCTGCTCTTGAAAGATTGATGCAAGTAGCAAAGCTTGGAACAGCAACTATAGAAATTAAAAGTGGTTATGGTTTGAGTGTGGAGGGTGAATTGAAAATGCTTAGAGTTATAAAGCGATTGAAAGAAAATACAGACCTAATTATTAAAGCTACATTTCTAGCAGCCCATACTTATCCTGTTGCACACAAAGAAAATCACAGAGGCTATTTAGATTTAATAATAAAAGAAATGTTACCCCAAGTAGCAACAGAAAACTTAGCTGATTATATAGATGTGTTTTGCGAAACAGGTTTTTTTTCGCCTGAAGAGATGGATGAATTGTGCATTGCTGCTGCATCGCAAGGTATAAAGCCAAAACTGCATGTAAACCAACTGAACAGTATAGGTGGAATAGAAGTAGGTATAAAAAATAAAGCTATTTCACTAGATCATTTGGAAACACTTACAGAAAATGACATAAAATTGTTGGGCGATTTTGATGGTTGCAGTACCTTATTACCAACTGCTGCATTTTTTCTTCGTATGAACTACCAGCCTGCAAGGGCATTGATAAATGCTGGGGCGGCGGTTGTGTTGGCTTCAGATTACAATCCCGGTTCATCCCCAAGTGGGAATATGAATTTTGTAACCGCTTTAAGTTGCATTCAAATGAAAATGCTACCCGAAGAAGTAATAAATGCAGCTACAATAAATGCTGCATTCGCTATGGAAGTGGAGCAAGTAACAGGATCCATAATGATTGGGAAAAGGGCTGATTTAATCTTTACAAAACAAATCCCTTCACTTGCCTATTTGTTTTATAGTTTTGGGAATAATAATATCGAGAAAGTTTTTATTAAAGGAAGGGAAGTTTAGATTTTAAGAGGAAGATTTTAGATTTAATATTTTTTTATTTTCTTACCTTTAATATTCAACAAAAAAGACAGGTTATTTATTTCTGCTTAGCAGAAAACATTAGCCGAGAAGCAAGAAAGGCATTTAATTATTAATAGATGTCTTATCGCCTTGATGGAAAATATTGTTATTGATTAAAAAGAAATTCATTTATTAAAAACGCCTTTTAGCCTTGGGGACATAAAAAAAGTAAACATGCAACACTTTAAATTTTACAACAAGAAAGATTTAATTTCCCTTACAAATCCCCGACGTTTTGAAACCAAAATGGGAGAGCGCATACAATGTTTGCACAAAGGAGAATGGCCAAACAATTTGCAAGAGTCTTCTGCAAAGTACGTAATAATAGGTATTCCGGAAGATCTTGGAGTGAGAGCAAATAATGGTATTGGCGGTGCAGATACCAATTGGTATTCTTTTTTAGCATCTTTCTTAAATATACAAAGCAACGATTATTGCAGCGGAGAAGATATTTTATTGCTTGGTAATTTCGATTTTGGAGATATTAAATATATCATCGAAAACAATGCGCTTACTGCGGAAGAAAAAATAATGGCTTATCGCCATGCAGTAAATACTATTGATGATGAAGTAGAAAATTTAGTAAAAACAATTGCAGCATTGGGTCGAATTCCTATTGTAATTGGCGGCGGACATAACAATGCTTATCCCTTATTAAAAGGTGTTTCCAAAGGGTTGCTAAAAAATGGGCAAACAGTATTGGCTCAAATTAATTGTATAAACTTAGATGCACATTCCGATTATAGAACCATGGAAGGCAGACACAGCGGCAATGCCTTTAGGTATGCGGAGAATGATGGTTATTTAGGAAAGTATAGTTTGGTTGGTA
Source organism: Ferruginibacter sp. (assembly GCA_031377605.1). Lineage (GTDB taxonomy): Bacteria > Bacteroidota > Bacteroidia > Chitinophagales > Chitinophagaceae > Ferruginibacter. The sequence continues at coordinate 1,936 of JANMFB010000187.1, read as the reverse complement.
TTCATGAAAATTATATTCCTCAAAATGTTTTGGTAGATGTGCAGTCAAATCCTTTTATGCAATACACAACATATGAAGATATTTTTTTAAGAGAAAGAAAATCATTTTTACAAGCAATAGCACAATCCGTAGATTTTACTTATGATAATTATACTGGTATTGAGTTAGATATGGATTGTGTGGAGAATGTTTTAAGCAGTGCCCAAACTCCGGCGGGCATAAACGTATTGCAAGCTAGGCAATATATCACTTACACCTCTAGGCATGCAAAAGCCGCATACTTGCACCTTTGCGAAGGAGCAACACAGTTAGCCGATGGTAGAAAAGATGATGCTACAGGTAAATTATTAAGTTATATGGTAAGTGATTTTGTAAAGGGAAGAAATGAGGCGCCTTAAATGTTATAAAGAAATATTTTTATTTTAGTGTAGATAGTGTTTTAGGATATTTAATATTTTTTAAAAACTCCTATTAATATATGGATAATTATTCGATCTCGAAGCAAAGCAATACCTTAAAGAAATTGATTTTCTTTTTTACACTAGCTACTCATGTCTATTGGATTATTGTCAGATTTGGAAATGTTTACAAAATAAAGTTGATAGGAGTGTTTTTTGAAATTTTATGGCTACCACTTTTAATCATTTTAATTGTGTTGCCTGTACTAGCTTTCATCTTTTGGGCAAAAGAAAAGTTTATACTTAAATCATATTATTTTTATTCTTTCTTAATTTCCGTTTTGACTATTTTAATCTTATTATAAAGTAAGTTGTGAATATTTATAAGAACTCATGATTTTGTTAATAAAATTCCAATTACAAAAGCTATAGTACAATTCTAAAATATTTATTCGTTCTTTCGTTGTCTAATTATAAATAATGAGGTTTACAATTTCTGTTTTTTTGCAGCTTTTTTTTGTTCTATTTGGATATTCCCAAGTTACAACCAATATTTCTTGGACAGAGCAAACCAAAATGAATGATAAAGAGGTCATTTATTATAAGCTAGATAAAAAGCTTGAATGGTCAGACTTTAAAGGAATTCCTCCGCCACCTAGTGCTGTTGCAGCAATCACTTCTTCTGGCTTTGGTTATAAAGCTGATATGAAATCAAGGAATGCTGTTGGACAAATTAATATTGCCGTATATTGTTATTTTAGCAAGCCAAAATCTTGGGTGCGACAAAAAAGTAAATCTAATTACATACTTGAACATGAGCAACATCATTTTGATGCTACTTATCTTGCCGCACAAAATTTTATTAAAAATATTAGGGCAGCAAAAATTACTTTAGAAAATATGAATGAAGTTCTAGGGAAATTATACAATCAAGCGAATGCCGCCATGAATAAAATGCAGAATGATTATGATGGAGAAACAAGGAATGGTATTTTAAAAGACCAACAAGAGAGATGGAATAGTTTTTTTCTGGAGCAATTATCAATTGCTACAAAGCTTAAAAAAGAAAACATCGCAAAAAATAATTAATTCTTTACTTTGTTTTGGTTAAATATCTAGATGTTTTTATAGCTTATTCAAACTCCATCATCTTTTCAAAAACTACCTCATATTCTTTGTTCACAGATTTTAAATCGAATGTTACCTTTTTATAAGCAGCTTCTGTTTCTACAAACTTTGCATTGTTGTTGTAAATATCTGGTGCTGCTAATTCATTTTCTAATGCTGTTTTCTTCTTATTGAGTTCTGCAATCTTAATTTCCAATTCTTTAAATTGTTTTTTTACTTTTTCAGCTTCCTTATTTGCAGGAGCATTTTCTACTTTCGTTTCTTTTTTTACAAGTGCAGGCTTTTCCACTTTTACTTCTTTAATTGCCGCTGCTCTTTCTTTTTCTCTTCGCTCTTTCCATTCCTCCCACTCTGCATAAGATCCTTTAAACTCTACAATCTTATGGTCTTCTATTTCCCAAATCTTATTG
>JANMFB010000186.1:0-1567 GCA_031377605.1 Ferruginibacter sp. | reverse complement strand
GTTATTTCGGTTTTACTTAAATTTACTAGTAAGTTGATTTGTTGCGTGTTCATGATGTTTGTTTTTATTTGTTTTTAAATGCTTTTCTTATTTTGATTACACAAAGATAAAAACATTTTAGTACTATGCAAAACAAGGTAGTGTAGTATATTTAGTAATTGCTTATGTTGTAGTACTAATTAATATATTATTTTATTGATTTTGTGTTAGTTATAAGCTATCGTAGTATAAGTTTTTATTTTTTGCCAATTTTATGAATGGTATGTGAGGCTGTTAAATGGTATTTAAAAGAAATGTGTTAAGGAAAAGTATGGTTTAGCATTGCTCTTTTTTCTAATATTTCTCGCAGGACTCCTTTGTAGAAATATAATTTACTACACAAGAGCTCCCGACAAAAATGTACAGGATTCGTGCGGTGTACCTGCCGACAGGCATGCATGTATAGAAATGTATATATGAGTATGCTTGCCGCTGCAAATGGCATAAGCATACAACTTTATACGAAACAACAACTGAGATCAAATGCTGCAACATGCACCTTTGCGCACAACGTATAATCATCAGCGTGACTATTTAATAAATATTTGGTAATACAAATTTTTTTGTAATATGATTAGTAGATTTTTTTATCCCACAGGCTTGCTCTTACAATTTATACCATTGTACAATTTTTACTTCTATAACAAAAAAGTAAAAGCAGTAAAAGAGTATAGGAGGGCAAGATTACATGAAATAAGACAAGATTTTTTAGAAGCCACACTAGCATCTAAAATCTAGTTTTTCAGATAAAGGTTATATTATTTCTTCTATAAAAATTATTCCATTTGCCTCTAACTCTTTCAATACGGGTTCATATATTTCTTTGATGATAGGTAAATGTATACCTGATAATTGTATACTACCATTTAAAATTAATTTTGCTGCAATACCCAAAGGTAGTCCCACCGTTTTTGCCATAGCAGTATGCACACTGTCATTTCCATATACAATAAGTGAAGAGATGATTTCATGTTGTTTGTCTGATAGTTCGTATACTATTTCGTGCTGCATAACAATCATATCTTTATCTGAAGGAGATAGTACCAATTTTTTTTCTAAAGCATATTGCAAGCCATCTGCAGCACTAATTTTTCCTTTGTTGATAATGGTATCGGTATCATTCAAGCCAAGGAATACAAGTCTTTGTTTATCCTCTTTAGAGATATGCTCAAGTGTTACATTATATGCGTCAAAATGTTGTGTAAAAAAATCAGATAACGACATATCATCACTTTCGTAAGCAATGGTTTCATCTGTTAATTTTAATGCAATAATATTCTTCCAACCTTGCATAAAATCCTTGTGCCTAAGTGTTGTTCGCACAAAAGTATCTACTGCGTGTAGGTTGTACAAATCAATATATGCCAAACTATTTCTATTGGGATAATAGCATAGTGACCCTATTGTTTTATCTGCTAATTGAATTGTTCTTTCGGTATTAAAAAGATCTTCATACTTTTCAATAATCGTTTTTCCATCTTGCTTATATTCTGCACCTGCTTTGCCAGCAAGTACTACGTTTCGTGGG
>JANMFB010000174.1:0-2064 GCA_031377605.1 Ferruginibacter sp. | reverse complement strand
GTTACTGGCTTGCTCCAGCTTTTGCCTTTGTTGGTTGAGGTAGCATAATAGATAAAAATAGGCTTTCCTATGTCTGGGCTTTCTTGGAACACTGTATGATAAACCCCCGATTTGTCTATTAAAAAATCACATAAACCTGCCCGCTCGAATTGAGAAATTTTTTGTTGTGCATTGGCAGTTTCAGGGGTTTGGGAGCAGGAAATTAATAAGAGGCAAAAGGCAATGATGTTGGTTGAATATTTCATGTTGAATCAGTTTTTATTTTTTAGTTCTTTGCTGTCTCTAAATTTTTTACTATAACAATTTTAGAATAAACAACTCATAATATTTTGCAGCAGTTCCTAAGATTTTTATTTTAAATATAAGCAATAAAAATATTTTCGCCTCATTTTAGAGTGGTTTGTGTTTATAATCAAGTTTAATATTCTTGTCGCATAGTTCAGAAATTTTAAAAGATGATTTTGTTGTAGCCGGTAAATTGTCCCACAAATCTGTTGGTTTTCCTTTGTATATAATTTCCATAGTAGCGGTTGTTTCACTATAGCGCATAGCCAAGGAGCGTACATTTTTTAATTTTTTTATACCGTCTTTTAGTTGGGTTAAATGGCTGTTGTCATATTCAATACCGGCAATTTCTATGGTCATGCTATCGTTCCTACGAACCAAAAGTTTATTTACATCTGCCCATGCAGTTTTAAGTTTTGCTAGAGACTGCTTTAAAGAATCTTGAGCGGTCATTGGAACAGATTCTACACCGGGTAAATTTTCAGTAGAACCCTGTTGCGCATGTCCGGTATGGAAGAATAAAATTGCTCCGCAAAGCATTAAGATTTGTTTCATAAAAGGCTATTAAAAAATAATCCCTAAAACGGTCCATTATCGTTTGCTTTTCATAAAAAAATTAAGAGAAGTTATGAATTGTAAAAAATCAATTGCTTCTGGTTTTAATTATTGCTGCACTTATTGCCAATGGACAATACTGTGTATATTTCCTTATAAATTATGTCCGTAAAGGCCGTTGCCTCCCACTTTTGGAAAAAACTCATTAAACCATTTGTTGGGAAATAAAAACACTTGCCGGGCTGGTAATTCATACCAATTAAGCCCATAAGCAGCAAGTACCTTGTAAGTATGATCGAGGCAGTTGTTGTGCAAACCCGCAAAACCACTCATTTGTATTTCTTCAGTAGATATTTTCGCCGCTGCAATTTTGGGATTATTTACACCAACCCATTTGTATTGTGTGTACCCAAGTGCCTTCATTTTTCTAAACATGTCATTTTCATCTTGGCAGAGTTCCGCCCAAAAATCATTATCCTTTCCAGGAGATACATAAATGTCATTGATGGTGCCCTTTGCATAATTTTCTGTAGCACCGCAATAGAACAAGCCATTAGACAGCATAAAGCCCCATCCAATATGTCCTGCCCTTCCTAATCCAAGATTTACATTTTCCGGTTTAATAAAAATGAATGCCCTACCCTGTGAACGTACACCTGTAAATTTATTTCGTATAATTTTTACGAGGTGCTCCCAGCCTGTCCAGCTACCATTGTTCCAATTATTAATACCGCAATACCAATCCTGACCCCCATATGGAGAAGGACAAACACCCCAGATTTTGTAAAAGGCTTCGCCAACCCATGGGTCGGCACATTTGACACAATCCGTATTGTAATTTTTCTTAAAATTACCTTTTGGTTGCTGCGAGAATAAGCTCCCACCATATAAAAGGGTAACGAATAATAGAATGATTAGTTTTTTCATTTTTTACATTTTTACATTAAAAGAATTGTAAACATTTATTCAGTATTTATTGTTTATAAATACATTACTTAGCAATAATATTTAGCATAAATTATTTACTGTTTATAAAATGTAAATTACATTGTCACAACAATATTAATCTATAGGGATTAATGTTTAAATTGTATAGGTATAAATACCTACGAAGATACAATGCCATTGCGGATGGCAAACTTTACAAGCCCGATGGTGCTTTTGCATTTTGTTTTTTGTAACATATTGGTTCGATGGTTATCCACTGTCTTTTTACTGATAAAA
>JANMFB010000157.1:0-6971 GCA_031377605.1 Ferruginibacter sp. | reverse complement strand
AGCTTTGGCCAAAACTATTGCTAGTAAAGCAAATTTCTTGATGCTTGATGAACTTACCAATATAATGGTGCCTTCGTATTTATTTAAAGATTCTACCAATAAATCAACAGAGTGGATATCCAAGTGATTGGTAGGTTCATCAAGCATCAAGAAATTTGCTTTACTAGCAATAGTTTTGGCCAAAGCTACCCTTGCTTTTTCTCCTCCACTTAGCACTTTTATTTTTTTCTCTACAGAATCGCCACTAAATAAAAACGCACCTAGCAAAGAACGAAGCTCCAAATCATTTTTGCCACTTCTTGCTTCTTGCATTTCTTCAATCAAATCATTGTTGGGATTTAATACCTCTAATTGGTGCTGTGCATAAAATGATTCTTCCACATTATGTCCCCATTCACGTTCTCCTTCAAATTTTTCGCTTCCTACTACAATACGAAGTAAGGTAGATTTTCCTTTTCCGTTTGCACCAATCAATGCAATTTTATCTCCTCTATCTATTTCTGCGCCTGTGTTTTCAAGAATCTTTAAATCACCAAAACTTTTACTAATATTTTTTAATGCAGTAACAACTTTACCAGGTGTTTTATTTAAGCTAAAATTGATCTTCATATTAGGACGTTCTATGTTCACATCCTCTATTCTTTCTATTTTATCTAAGCGTTTCACTATACTCTGTGCCGCTGCTGCCTTGCTAGCTTTTGCCTTAAAACGCTCCACAAACCTTTCTTGCTGGCGTATATAATCTTGTTGGTTTTCAAAAGCCTTTTTTTGCATATCTACACGGATCTCTTTCTCCTGCATGTAATAAGTATAGTTGCCTGTATAAAAGTGCAATTCACGCTGATACAATTCTACAATCTTATTCACCATTTTGTCCAAGAAAAAACGATCGTGACTTACAATTACTACCGCACCAGAATAATGCAACAAATATTTTTCTAACCATTCAATACTTGGAAGATCCAAATGGTTCGTAGGTTCATCCAGCAACAATACATCTGGATTCATTAAAATCATTTTTGCAAGCAACACTCGCATGCGCCATCCACCACTAAACATTTTATATTGTTTGCTTAAATCTTCATTTGCAAAACCCAAACCTTGCAAAATTTCTTCCGTTTTGTGATGTATGCTATAACCATCCAGCACATCCATTTCGTGTAAAAGATCAGAGTATTTTTCGGCTAATTTTTCATCGCCCGTTTTTTCCAATTCTGCACCTACTTTTTCTAATTCATGTTCTATTTCCTTTACCCTTTCAAATGCGCCCATAGCAACTTCCAAAATAGATTCGTTTGTTTCAAAACCCAACAGATCTTGGTTAAGGAAACCAATTGTTGTTTCTCTACCTTTTTCTACCGTACCAGCTGCAGGACTGTATTGCCCTGTTAGCACTTTAAAAAGTGTAGATTTTCCAGTTCCATTATAACCAATAAGCCCAATGCGTTCTCCTGGTTGTATATGCCAAGTAGCATCTTCCACAATTGTTCTTGCTCCAAACTCAAACGTAACATTTTGTAACCCTAATAACATTTTTAGAAATTTTGTGCAAAAGTAACGTTTCATACTTAGAAATAGATTGACGGCTTGCTTTTTGCACTACAATGTTGAATAAATAATGGTTATTTTTTTTTTGAAAATCTTTTTTTAGGCATTTGCGTATCTAAAGTTGTTAAAATCATTTTTGTATGAAACAGTAATTTGTGTAAGCAGCTTTAACAGATTGAAGTATTACCTTTGCACAAACTTAAATAAAAATGAAAAAATTACTTTTTCTATTGGTACTAGTCGGTGCTGCTTTTGCAGTATATTGGTTCAAATTTAGAAATGCTAATAATGGTCCGGAAGCACCTAAACAAGCTCCGCTTGCATTAAAAAAACATTCTGAAGCATTTAATAAAAGTGTAGATAGTTTGGTAAATGCCTATTTAGCTTTAAAAGATGCTTTTGTAGAGGCTGACACTATTTTAGTTAAAACAACTACAAAAAATTTCATAGCAATACTAGATAGGTTTCCAATAGATGAATTGAAAAAAGATACCGCCTCCATTTTTGCTACTGTGCAGGGAAATGTGATTGATATAAAATCAAACGCAGCATCAATTCTTATGCAAACTAATATTACCGAAATGCGACATGATTTTAGTACAATGACTGAAATGATGTTTCCTTCTTTCTTTACTGCAATAAAATATGAAGGGCCTACATTGTATTTTCAAAATTGTCCGATGGCTTTTGATGATTCAGTATCTGCCAATTGGATTAGCAATTCAGAAGAAATTGTAAATCCATACATGGGTAAAAACCATCCTACATATCATGCTGGCATGCTTGGATGTGGAAGTGTAAAAGATTCTATTGTTGCAAAATAAATAATAAAAAATTAGAAAGAAATGTGTTTGAGGAAATGGGTTCTTTTTTTAGCGTTATTGGTTTCTTGTTCCAATATTTTTGCCCAGAAAAAATTTACTATTAGCGGTTATGTAAAAGATACCGAAAGCGGTGAAACTGTCATTGCTGCTAACATTGGGGTAAAGGGCAAAAATGGTTTAATGAGTAATCAATATGGGTACTGGTCTGTAACACTTGTAGAAGGAGTATACCAAATTTCTGCTTCGCATATTGGTTACAAAACCGCTTTCATTTCTATTGATCTTACACAAGATACAACTGTAAATATTTCTTTACAAAATGGTACTGCATTATCCGAAGCAGTAGTTGTAACATCTACCAAAAGAGAAAATAATGTAAGGGCTGCACAAATGGGTAAAATAACTTTGCCGATAGATCAAATAAAATCTGTGCCTGCATTTTTGGGAGAAGTAGATTTATTGAAAGTGGTACAACTTTTGCCTGGTGTTCGCAATGCAGGAGAGGGAAACTCAGGGATTTATGTTCGTGGTGGTGGACCAGACCAAAATTTAATTATGCTAGACGATGCGGTAGTTTACAACACCGGTCATTTGTTCGGTTTCTTTTCTATTTTCAATTCGGATGCTATAAAAAATGTAACACTTATAAAAGGTGGAATGCCTGCACAATATGGAGGTAGATTATCCAGTGTATTGGATGTAAGTATGAAAGAAGGTAACAATCAAAAATTTCAAACAGAAGGTGGCATTGGGTTAATAGCATCTCGTTTTTCGGTACAAGGGCCTATTAAAAAAGATAAGGCTTCTTTCATCATTTCTGGTCGTAGAACTTATATAGATGCACTCACAAAGCCATTTGTAAAAAAGGAAAGCCAGTTCTATGGGTCAGGGTATTATTTTTATGATTTAAATACAAAAATAAATTACAAGTTTAGCGAAAAAGATAGATTATACTTGAGTGGTTATTTTGGGAGAGACGTGTTCGATTTTAGGAACGGAAAGCAGAGTCTAAATATAAATATTCCTTGGGGTAATGCAACAGGAACGTTAAGATGGAATCATGTATTTAATAGAAAATTATTTGCCAATACAACTGCAGTATACAATGATTATAATTTTACTTTTAATGGCAAACAAAATAATTTTGATCTTAAATTGGCTTCAGGGATAAGAGACCTAACTCTCAAACAAGATTTTGATTACTATCCTGCGTCTAAACACAAAGTAAAATTTGGCTGGTTATACACGCATCATAGGTTTACGCCGTCTGTAGTAAGTGGTAGACAAGATTCTGTGCTTTTCAATCCTCAAAGTGCTCAAGTAAAGTTTGCAAATGAGACTGCTATATACATACAAGATGAGTGGGATGTTTCTAATAAAATAAAAATAAGTACAGGGTTACGCTATAGTAATTTTGCTCAAGTAGGGGCATACAAGATTTATAAAACAGATGAATTTGAGAATAGGATAGATAGTACTGTTTTTGGAAAAGGTAAAACGGTAAAAAACTATGGTGGGCTAGAACCTAGACTGACGCTTCGTTATGAGTTAAAGGAAGGCTCATCTGTTAAAGCATCTGTGACAAGAAACTTACAATACATACACTTGGTTAGTAATTCTGGCACTACACTACCAACGGATATTTGGGTGCCTAGCACTTACAAAGTAAAACCACAAATAAGTTGGTTGTACGCCGCTGGATTTTTTAAGAATTTTGAAAACAACATGTTTGAAACTTCGGTAGAAGTTTATTATAAAAGCATGCAAAACCAAATTGAGTATAGAGAAGGCTACACAAATAATTCCCTAAAAGATACCGAAGATGATTTTGTATTTGGTAAAGGGTGGAGTTATGGGTCGGAGTTTTTTATAAATAAAGTAAAAGGGAAATTTACAGGCTGGATAGGTTACACCTTAAGCTGGACAAATAGACGATTTACACAATTGAATGCTGGAAGAATTTACCCTGCAAAATACGACCGCAGAAATGATATGAGTATTGTTGCGCTATATGAAATAAATAAAAAGTGGAAGTTGTCTGCTGCGTTTGTGTATGGTACAGGAAGTGCATCTACATTACCACAACGTTTCTATCTTGTTGGAGGAGTAGTTTCTCAGCAATACAGTGATATAAACCAGTATCGTTTGCCAGCATACCATCGATTAGATTTAGGAGCAACACTTACGCCAAAAAGAAATGAGCATCGTAAATTGAAAACTGAATGGGTATTTAGTATTTACAATGCCTACAGCCGTCAGAATCCATATTTTGTTTATTATGATCAAAGCGGGAGTGCTTTTAATGGTACTTTACAAATACAAGGAAAACAAGTTTCTATATTTCCAATTATACCTGCAGTTACTTGGAATTTTAAGTTTTAAAATGCTTGTGGTACATTCGTTTAAATTAGCGATATATGATTTTTTTAAACGATACTGCTGTCAGTGAAAATTTGTTTCCTTTTGCGCTCACTAGGCATGTTGCAGATCTACGTTTAGGTATTCTTACAATAAGGCAAAAATGGGAATTGCTTCTTGGTGAAAAACTATATGATTCTCCAACCAATACTGCTTTAAATTTACCTGCGAATATCATACCCACAAAACAGAATTTTCAAACAATACTTAACTTAATTGCTGAAGGAAAAGAAATTATAGAAAATGCAAGCATAAAAATATGTACCTATCCTTGGCATATTACACAGTTAAATGAACACCTTATAAAAGAAGATTTTTTATTGCTAACTTCCTATAAAATTTCGCAACCAATTTCCAACACCAATAGACTAATAAATCCCGATCAAATTTTTATAGAGGAAGGAGTAACTGTAGAGCACTGTATATTAAATGCAAGCACTGGTCCAATTTATATTGATAAGGAGGCTACCATACAAGAAGGAAGTATGATCAGAGGGCCATTTTATTTGGGTAAAAATGCCCTAGTAAAAATGGGTACAAAAATTTATGGAGCTACAAGTATTGGGAGTAATTGTGTAGTAGGTGGAGAAATAAAAAATAGCACTATACTTGATAATAGTAATAAGGCGCATGATGGTTATCTTGGTGATTCTGTAATTGGATCTTGGTGCAATTTAGGCGCTGGTACAAGCAACAGCAATTTAAAAAATACTGTTGGAAATGTAGAGATACAGTTGAGTAGAAATTCACCCAAATTAAATGCAGGAATAAAAGCAGGTTTGTTTATGGGTGATTATAGCAAAGCTGCAATAAACACTTCTTTTAATACTGGAACTGTAGTAGGTGTTTGTTGTAATATTTTTGGAGAACAAAATTTGCCAAAATTTATAGACAGTTTTACTTGGGGAACAGCTTTGTATGATTTTGAAAAAGCAATATCGCATATTCAAAATTGGATGGCATTGAAAAAAGTAACTATTTCAAAAAATGACTTAAATACATTAGAGCACTTATATTCGCAAAAAATAAAATAGTAATAATGAGAAAACAAATAGCAGCAGCCAACTGGAAAATGAATCTTACGCTTGCACAAGCACAGCAATTAATTGGCGAAGTACTTGCCAATGAAATTACATTGGCAGAAGACCAGCAAGCGGTTTTTGCAGTACCTTTTCCTTATTTGATAAATATAAAAAATGCAACTGATGCCAAGGCGAATTATTTTACAGCTGCGCAAAATTGTGCAGCTGTAAAGTCTGGTGCATATACAGGGGAAACAAGTTGCGAAATGTTGAACAGTATTGGTTTGCAATACGTAGTTGTAGGACATAGTGAGCGAAGAGAATATTACAACGAAACAAATAATGTGCTTGCAAAAAAAGTAAATCTTGCGTTGGAAAATAATTTGAAACCTATTTTTTGCTGTGGCGAGCCTTTGGAAATAAGAGAGGCTGGTTCACAGAATGCACATATTGAAATGCAATTGCAAGAAAGTTTATTTCATCTGAGTGAAGCACAAATGAGCAATTTTGTGATTGCCTATGAGCCAATATGGGCAATAGGTACAGGCAAAACAGCTTCTAGTGCTCAAGCGCAAGAAATGCACGCCCATATAAGAACAGTATTAACAACAAAGTATGGTGCTAGTGTGGCAAATACCATATCTATTTTGTATGGTGGTAGTGTAAAAGCTACAAATGCCGAAGAAATATTTTCTCAACCCGATGTAGATGGTGGTTTAGTGGGTGGTGCAAGTTTGGTTGCAAGCGAGTTTACTACCATCATTAAATCTTTAAAGAAGTAAGAAATAAGAGCCATTCTTTCTTGCGTGGCTTTTATTTAACATATTATTTTTATCTGCCTTTCATTAAATTCTCTAAGATTTTGCATTAAAAATCTTCTTTTACCTACAAATAATCTTTAATTGTCATAAAAGTTCATCTAATTTTTATGATGCCATTTTATTTTTGATTTGAATTTTAAGCATAAGTTTTTCATTACTAGTTTAAAGCAAATGTTATAACAATTATATAGATTTATTGTCCAATAGACTTTCGGTATAATGCCGCAGTGGTATTCGTTTAGGCAATTCAATTAAGCAATTACGAATGCACTCACGCTATTATTTCTTTTAATGCTCCTCAGATGGCAAACTGTTGATAAATTATTTACAAACAAATG
>JANMFB010000135.1:0-6282 GCA_031377605.1 Ferruginibacter sp. | reverse complement strand
TGGCTCGGTTTTACAAACATTAAAAAATTTACCTGGCGTTACAACAAGTCAAGATGGAAAAGTGGAGTTGAGAGGTAGCGATAAAGTAGCCATTTTGATTGACGGTAAACAAACTGCACTAACAGGCTTTGGCAGCCAAACAGGTTTAGACAATATACCTGCATCAGCTATTGAAAGAATTGAAATCATAAACAATCCATCCGCTAAATATGATGCAAACGGCAACGCAGGTATCATTAATATTATCTACAAAAAAAATAAGCAGCAGGGCTTTAATGGCAAAGTTGGTTTTACAACAGGTTTGGGTGCATTGTGGGAGAAAAGATCAAACCTACCAACTATCCGCCCACAATATCAGGCAACGCCAAAAATCAATCCTACCCTTTCTTTGAATTATCGTAAAAATAAAATGAACGCTTTTTTACAAGCAGATTGGTTATATACAGAAACACTCAATAAAAATGAGTTTGTAACAAGAACTTTTGATAATGGTACGATTATAAACCAGCAAACAAAACGAAACAGGAATACTCATTTTCTTACTACCAAAACAGGAATAGATTGGAATATAAATAAGCAAGACATAATTACAATATCGGGTTTATTTGGTATTGAAAAAATAATAGACCGTGGTGATCAACCATTTTTTAATAAGGATTTTTCTAATAGAGACCGCCTTTGGCAATTTGTAGAAGATGAATTAAAAACGACGGCTGTTGCTTCAGTAGCTTATCAGCACAAATTTAAACAGGCAGGGCATTTATTAAATATCGGTTTCAATTATACTTTTCATAGGGAAGATGAAAAATATAATTTTGTAAATACTTTACCTACATACACAGGTTTGGACTCTTTCAAGTTGTTATCAGACGAACATGTTGCCGATTTTAATATTGACTATGTGAGGCCATTAAAGTATGGACGAATAGAAGGCGGAATAAAATTTCGTTACAGAGATATTCCAACAAATATGCAATTTAAGCCAGGCTTAAATTCTCCTTTAGATATAAATGCAGGTGGAGAAGCTACTTACACAGAAGTTATTCCTGCTGTATATGGTAACTATGTTTATGAAAGTAAAAAGATAGAAGCCGAAATGGGATTAAGGATAGAGTATGTAGATTTGAAATACAAAGTGAACCCAAACCACAATACTTATAAAAGCGATGGGTACAATTACACCCAGCCTTTCCCAAATGTACGGTTGGCATATAAATTAAACGACCAAAATAAAATTTCATTATTCTATAATCGGAGGGTTGACAGACCAAATGAAGTTGATATTCGAATTTTTCCAAAATATGATGATGCAGAAATTATTAAAGTAGGTAACCCTGCACTTAGGCCACAGTTCACAAATTCTATTGAGTTGGGTTACAAAACCAATTTAAAAAAAGGTTATTTCTATGCTGCATTGTATTACCGCAGCACACAAGGAACAATTACAAGAATAGCAACACAAGTGCCCCCAAGTACTTTAATTTATACCGTATTTCAAAACGCAGGGCATAGCAGTAATACTGGTATTGAAATGGTTTTGCAACAAGAATTTTCAAAGGTATTTTCATTTAATACCAATGTAAATATCTATCGTAATATTATTGATGCTTTTAGTGTGCAAAATAAATATCCGGTGGTTTCTATTTACACAGCAAACAAAGAAAAAGTTACTTCTGGCAACGTAAAACTCAATGGTATATTTCATTTAGCAAAACAGACCGATATACAAATTACGAGTATTTATTTAGCACCAGATATTATACCCCAAGGAAAAATTGATACAAGATTTTCGATAGACATGGGTATAAAAAAACAAATTCAAAAGAGCAAAGGAGAATTATTCTTTAATGCAAGTGATATTTTTAATACCTTAAAAATAAAGAAAGAAATAAATGGCAATGGATTTAGACTAACCAGTACCGACCATTACGAAACACAGGTTATAAGGTTAGGTTATAGTTATAAATTTTAATAGCTTATTTGAGTTTATATAGAATAGATTTAATACTGTCTGGATTTTCGCAATAGTCCAATTGCATTGGCCTAAACGACTACAGCGGGATTTTACCGAAAATCAATTGGACTAAATTTTGATATAATTGATATAAAAAGATAGTCAAATCATTATGAATTAAAAGGCTTTACACAATTGCTCTACATACAATTCACTAATTACTTTGGCAAATTTTTAGATTTAGTTTGATTCTATCTTTACTTCATACTTTCACTCCCAAAAGAAAAAGGTAACAATGCAGAAGCACTTTCAATAATCATAACCTTTCCTTCCATGCCAGATAAAATTATGCGCATGGATTGCTTTGTTCTTTGCTCGTATTCTACCAAACTTTGTCTACACATGCCACAAGGAGTTATGGGACTATTGCTGTCGCCTTTGCCAGATAAGTTGTTGTAGCTTATGGCCATTGTTTTGATGGGCTCATCAGTTTCTATCATACTTGCTGAGGCGAGTAAAACCCTTTCTGCACATATACCTACAGGATAAGATGCATTTTCTTGATTGGTACCAAAAACTTTTGCACCATTATTTAAAAGCGCTACCGCTCCTACCAAAAAATTACTATAGGGTGCGTAAGCTTTTTGTGTAATTTTTCTAGCATCTTCTAGCAAGGCTGTATCTTCAACTGACAATGCTGTAATATCATCTAACAATTCGTAGTTAAATTTATATTGCTCTTTCATATTTTCTATCTTTTTTACTTCGGTTATGTCGTACTTTCCTTGCTCAAGCATGAAAAAGATTTTACAAAGACGAGGTTAATTATGGAACTTTTTATACCTCTCCCAAAGTTCCTTAGAGATAAAAAATCCTCCCGATATACATCGGGAGGATTTTTTGGGACATTGAAAATACGAATATTTATTATATAAACCCTATTTTATTCCAGTAAATAATCTTTTCCACCTTGGGCCTTTCTCCCAACTAAACCAAATTAGGGAAGCTTTTCCTACTACATGATCTTCGGGCACAAAGCCCCAATAGCGGCTATCCAAGGAGTTATGACGATTATCACCCATCATCCAATAATAGTTCATTTTAAAAGTATAGCTTGTAGCAGCTACTCCATTTAACAATATTTTGCCTCCTACATTTTCGAACTTGTTGCCTTCATATACTTCAATACAACGTTGGTAGCGAATCAAATTATCAGGACTGAGTTCTATAGTGCTTCCTTTTTGAGGAATGGTTACAGGACCAAAATTATCCACAGACCAATGCCTTGAGGTATCATTATAATAAGGATACAAACTTTCAGAAGGAAAATAAGGATCTTTTGTGTTGTAAGGCACTACATAATCTTCTATTTTATAATCGGTAGGCAATTTTAATTTTGAGTATTCAGCATTGGTGATGTTTACTTTCCATTCATTAGAAGCCATAAAATCTTCATGCTTTAAATCGAATTGCTCTTTCCTAACATGAATACCTAAACTATTAAGTGTTTCTTCATCAACAGAAGTATTTGGGGGGAAAGTTATTTTATAATACCGCTCAGATTCAGGAAAAACTTCTTGTGGTTGTCCGTTTACAATTACTTTCCCATTAACTATTTGTAACACATCTCCTCCTATTCCTACACATCGTTTAATAAAATTCTCTCTTTTATCTACTGGCCTTATTATAATATCGGAACCAAATCTATTCCATGTTTCTTCTCTTCCAATTTTTCTCACCACTTCATAATAGGTTGTTTGACTTCCAAATTGTTGTTGTCCATCTACAATAGGATCATTTATCAACGTATCATTCACAGGAAAATTAAATACTACTGCATCATTTCTTTTTACAGGAGATGCAAACCATCTTGTATAGGGAATATAAATAGCTTCTGAATATGATTTTACGGGTACAAATGGCATTGTATGATGCACAAATGGCATTGCTATTGGTGTGTTCGGTATTCTAGGACCATAACTAAATTTACTTACGAATAAAAAATCATTAACAAGTAATGTTTTCTCCATAGATGGAGTAGGAATAGTATAAGCCTCAAAAACAAAAGTTCGTATAATAGTTGCTGCTACCACTGCAAATGCGGCAGCATCTATCCATTCTCTTGCAGCAGATTTTTTATAATTATCTACTACTTTTTTACCTGCAAATCTTTCACTGCTAGAAAAACCTAAGTAAGGGAAATATACAAAAGGCAAAAATACTGCTGCTGCATGATGTCCGGTTCCAAAACGACCAAAATGCTCTATAAATTTTATACAAATCCAAATAGTAATAAACTGCCCAGCAATCGGTATAAATTGTAAAAAGAACCAATACTTCTTTAGCTCCATTTTTTCTACCATACACCAAGTATTGTAAAAAGGAATGAATGCTTTCCAGGTTTCTATACCAGCTTTTTTAAACATTCCATACAATCCGATATGCCATCCAATAGCAGCAATAATAAAAACGATTAGACCTGTACTCATAAGTTAATTTTAATATCATTCAAAAATAAGATTTGCTAGCTAGATTTGAACAGTTTTAACAGAATGTTTGAATCATTTTAATTTTCATACGTAAGTCTCCACATCTTCTCTTGTTATCGATTTGCCACTCATAATAATTAAACGCTCTACTACATTTCGAAGTTCTCTAATGTTCCCGCCCCAGTTATTTTTCTTGAGGGCTTCTAGAGCTGCCTTTTCAATCACTTTGGGTTGTTGCCCATATTCTGTGGCTATTAATTTAGTGAAATGAATAGCTAGCGCCTCAATATCCGTTTTTCTATCACGCAGTGAAGGCACGTGAATAATAATAACACCTAAGCGATGATACAAATCGAGCCTAAAATTTTTTTCTTCTACCTCTTTCAATAAATCTTTATTGGTAGCTGCGATAACCCTAACATCCACACTAATATCTTTTTCTGCTCCTACCCTTGTTATTTTTCCTTCTTGCAGTGCCCGCAATACTTTTGCTTGTGCACTTAAACTCATATCACCTATTTCATCTAAAAATAAAGTACCACCATTTGCTTGTTCAAATTTACCGATGCGTTGTTTTATGGCTGATGTAAAAGATCCTTTTTCATGGCCAAACAATTCACTTTCTATTAACTCCGAAGGAATTGCGGCACAATTTACTTCTATCATTGGGCCTGTATTTCTGTTGCTCATTTCGTGTATCCAACGAGCTACAAGTTCTTTACCAACCCCATTCTCACCAGTAATAAGCACACGTGCATCGGTAGGCGCTACTTTTTCTATGGTGTTTTTTATTTTTGAAATGGCAGGGCTATCTCCTACCATTTCAATAGTTTTATTTACTTTTCGTTTAAGTACTTTGGTTTCTACTGTAAGATTTTTTCTATCTGTAGCATTTCGCAGTGTTATTAATAACCTATTCAAATCTGGCGGCTTACTTATATAATCAAAAGCTCCTTTTTTTACTGCATCTACAGCTGTATCAATATTACCATGGCCACTGATCATTATTATAGGAACATCTGCATTGTGCGCTTTAGCTTTTTCTAAAAACTCTACTCCATCTAATTTGGGCATTTTGATATCACACAATACCACATCGTATTGTTTTTGCAAAAACTTTTTAAGGCCTTCTTCTCCATCACTTGCTTCATCAGTAATATAACCTTCAAAGCTTAAAATTTCTGCTAGAGTCTTGCGAATGGTTTTTTCATCATCTATTATCAATATTTCTGCCATAACTAAAGGGTTTAATTCAAAATTAATCCATTAATAATTGTAAAAACTGAATAGATGTAAACTTATCTTAATTTTCTATTAAATGGCTTTATTGTAACTTGCAAACTAATGGTCGTTTCTCTCACAATAATAAAGTATCCAAGAAGATTTATTCCGTTTGCTTTTTTTGCAATGGTATTTCATCGTTTTTCGTTTTGGTTTCGGAATGATATACCTTTCTTTAAACTAATGGGAACTGGCAAGAACGGCACTTTTGATAAGCAACCAGATTTGCGACAGTGGGCTATTATGGCTACTCATAAAAATTTGCGTGAAAACAACTTAGATATATATGATATTGAAATATTGTATGGCAAATTTATTAGTGGTTGGTTTAGGTTTTTTAATTGCGAAACAACGATACATATTTTAGAACCAATAGAGTGTCACGGAACATGGGACGGAAAGAAACCATTTGGTAACTTACCTGCAAAATCTGACTACGATGGTAGAATTGCAGTACTTACAAGAGCTACCATAAAACTAAATAAATTAAAATACTTTTGGCAAAATGTTGCACCTGTAGCGGCTAAAATGGTAACAGCCAATGGTTTTATAACTTCA
>JANMFB010000124.1:0-21458 GCA_031377605.1 Ferruginibacter sp. | reverse complement strand
AAGGTTTTTTTTGGGGTGGAGAATATAGATTTGCTTTAAAGATTCCTTATTTGCGCAAGAGTTATCAAACAAAAAAAGATACATGGGATGTTTTGAGTGAGGCTTTACCAGCTACATTAATTCTTGCATTTACAGCCATGTTGATTGCTTGTCTTTTTGGAATATTATTGGGTGTGCTTGCAGCAGTAAAGAAAGATACTTTTTGGGATTCATCTGCAATAATTATAAGTATTGCTGGAATATCTGCTCCATCTTTTTTTATTGCCATAATTGTAGCTTATTTATTTGGTTATGTTTTGCACGATTATACTGGTTTGAATATTACAGGCAGTCTTTATGAAATAGATGAAGTAACTGGCGAAAGATATTTAGTTTTAAAAAATTTAATCCTACCAGCACTTACATTAGGTATACGTCCGCTTGCAGTGATAGCACAACTTACTCGCAGCTCCATGTTGGATGTATTAAATCAAGATTTTATTCGCACTGCATATGCAAAAGGATTAAGCCGAAACTCAGTTATTTTTAAACATGCTTTGCGTAATGCTTTAAACCCTGTAATAACGGCCATCACAGGATGGTTTGCAGAGTTACTCGCCGGTTCATTTTTTATTGAGTATATTTTTGGCTGGAAGGGAATCGGAAAAATAACCGTCAATGCATTAGAAAAATTAGATTATCCTGTAGTTACAGGTGCAGTTTTATTAAGCGCATTTATTTTTATTTGTATCAATATTTTAGCAGATATAATTTATGTGTTGGTAGATCCGAGGATAAAAGGGTAGGTGGGGAAATTTGATTAATTATTTTTCCATTCTGTTTCGTTATTATACTTTACCTTTTTATAAACTAAATTGATAAATCCATTGTTATTCACTTTGTAAATTTTTTTACTCCATTCTTCTATAGGATCTAATTTCGTTTTTTGAAAATGATGTGTGGTAATTATGATACTATCATTAAGCACGTTTAATTTTCCTGTATACCAAAATGAATTATTACAATCTTCACCTTCATTTTTATAAGCGTAATATTCGAGAATCAGTTTTTTTACTGTGTGCTTTAGAATGTAAACCTTAATTAGTTCGTCCTTAGTATCCCACTGGTTTTTTATTTTTATTTTTTTTGTGAAAAATGTAAAATCTTTTACCACAAATGAATTTTGTTGAGCATAACTCATTATATGAAAACAGAAGAATAAAAAAGTAAAAATTAATTTCATATTTGTTTACGACATTACTTGCTCAAACTCTGAATAATGTCGTGCTTGGTTACAATATGATAAAAGCCACTTTCATCTTTTGCCAAGGCTGCTCCGCTTTCTTTGGTTATATGTGCACTAAGTCTTTCCACTGGTATATCAAAAGCTACTAATGGGTAGGGGGTTTCCATTACAGTAAGAATTTGATTGTGTTTTACATCTGAATTATTTAATATTTTATCAAACAATCCGTTGGCAGAAATAGCTCCAATATTTTCATCTCCTCTAAATACAGGAATATTTTCAATGTCATATTTTTTCATTAAATCAATAGCTTCCATTACTGTTTGCTCTGGCGTAACTGTAATTGTTTTCTGAGAACCTCTGCCGCTTACTAGGTCCTTAAATGTCTTCACATCTAAAAAACCTCGTTCCATCATCCACTGGTCGTTATACACTTTACCTACATACCTACTACCATGGTCATGAAAAATAACTACCACTACATCGTCTTTTTTTAATTGTGCTTTTAGTTGCATCATTCCCTGTAATGCACTACCACAGCTATATCCAATAAATATTCCTTCTTCTTTGGCTATACGTCTTGCCATTACTGCCCCATCTTTATCTGTTACTTTCACAAACTCATCTATGTATTGCATATCATAATTTGCAGGTACAAAATCTTCACCAAATCCTTCACTTATATATGGGTATACTTCTTTTTGATCTAGCTCGCCTGTTTCAAAATACTTTTTTAATAAAGAGCCATAGCTATCTATTGCCCATACTTTGATATTTGGATTTTTTTCTTTTAAATATTTGCCTGTACCTACAATCGTCCCTCCAGTTCCAGTAGCTACTACAAGGTGTGTAATTTTCCCTTCTGTTTGTTCCCAAATTTCTGGACCAGTTTGCTCATAATGTGCCAATCTATTTGCAAGATTATCATATTGGTTCACATACCAAGAATTTGGAACTTCGGTAGCCAACCTTTTGGAAACTGAATAATAGGAGCGTGGATCTTCCGGTTCTACATTTGTAGGACACACAATCACTTCTGCACCCACCGCCTTTAAAATATCAGCTTTTTCTTTGGATTGTTTTTCCGTAGTTGTAAAAATACATTTGTAACCTTTTACACATGCTGCAAGGGCTAGCCCCATACCGGTATTTCCACTTGTGCCTTCTATGATTGTGCCGCCAGGTTTTATTTTCCCTTCTTTTTCTGCAACTTCCAACATCTTAAGGGCCATTCTATCTTTTATTGAATTTCCCGGATTAAAATATTCCACTTTTGCAAGTACTGTGCAAGGAAGGTCTTTCGTTATTTTATTTAATTTAATCAGCGGAGTATTGCCTATTGTTTCTAGTATGTTATTTAACCACATAATGAATGAAAAGTTTTAGATACAAATGTAAATAATTAAGTGGAAGCTAAGTAGATTAAGTAAGATGAATATGTAAGGATTAATTGAGTTGAATACATTAACATATCTTTTGAATGAACATTTTGATTGGAATATCGTAGCTAGATTTTTCTATAATGTATAATAATTTTTTAATTTGTAGCACCTAGTAGTATAAATTCTATCAATTTTTAAAACAAAAGACTACATCTTATTAATATTGAATTAATGAACTTTACATAAGTCAGATAGAAATTTACAATCCAATATCCAAGTAAAAGCTTAATTGTTTTAAAATCCAAAAATCAATGGTGAAGAGCTTAATGACACGTGTTATTATTTCTAAAACCCAAAAAGATTTCCGAGCCGCTTTCTAGGGGCTCTTTTTATTATTGAACTGTAGCAGAAAAATATAGTAGGATATTAAAAAATAAATCCCGTTGTAGTAAATCGTCTATATAAGAGATAAATAAATTATTATCATGTAGATAGTTTAAATTCTAGTTCCTTTTAAGATACCGTACTACATCAAAACAAAATGATTCAATTTATTTTTACATTCCAATATCCAAGTAAAAGCTTAATTATTTAAAATCCAAAAATCACCGGTGAAGAACTAAACGACTTTTGTTGTTATTTCTGGAGCCCAACAAGATTTCCGAGCCGCTTTCTAGCGGCTCTTTTTGTGTAAATACCTTTACTTCCCTAGTATTTCTTAAGTTACTCTGCTTAAGACCTACTACTTAAAACTTACAACTTACTCCGCAAAACCTCTAATGCTTTTTTTATCCCTTCATCTTCTTTATTCATCACTTCATAATAACCTTCAGATTTATAAAGCTGCCTTGCTATTGCTGACTTAAGACTGGTTGTTATAAAAATTCTTTCTTTTGTAGCAATATTGTTTAATGGAATAGAATCTTTATCAGCAAGTGATGCAAAATACTTCCAATCATTATCTGAAAATGAAAAATCATTTGCAAACTGAGCAGCTGTTTTGTATTTTATTAATTCACTTCCATTTAGTTTAAAATATTTGTAACCAAAATTTTCTAAAGTACCTTTTATGCTTAAGTTTCGTGTGACCGTTCCAACCATGTTTGTGTCCATTGCAATAAAATAATCTGGCAGTATGCCACCGCTACCGTACAATTTTTTACCTGCTCTTGTTTTGTATATTTTACTTGTATCGTTGTTTACAGAGTCTGCTTTAAACTTGCCATCTTGTACAAATCGTTTTGTAATGTCTTCATAATAAGATTTGCTGCCATTCTTGTAAGAACGTTGTATGCTTCTGCCAAGAGGAGTGAAGTAACGTGCTACAGTAAGCCTCAAAGCACTCCGATCACTAAGGTCATATT
The DNA here is from genome assembly GCA_031377605.1 of Ferruginibacter sp. Taxonomy (GTDB): domain Bacteria; phylum Bacteroidota; class Bacteroidia; order Chitinophagales; family Chitinophagaceae; genus Ferruginibacter. The sequence continues at coordinate 17,487 of JANMFB010000124.1, read as the reverse complement.
GCTCTTGTACGAGCCCTTTGCCAAAACTTCTTCTACCTACAATTAAAGCTCTATCCCAGTCTTGTAAAGCACCCATAAGTACTTCGCTTGCGCTTGCGCTCCCTTCATCTGCAAGTACAATTACTTTACCGGTTTCAAATTGCCCCTGCCTGCGGCAACGAAATTCTTTTTTAGGATTATGCATACCTTCTGTATAAGTAATTAACTTATCGCCTTCCAATAGCTCGTCGGCTATTTCCACAGCTTCTTCTAAAACGCCACCACCATTATCTCGTAGGTCTAAAATCAAAGATTGCATTTTTAGTTTTTTCAGTGTAAGTAAACCATTCATAAACTCCTTATAAGTCTGAGATGTAAATTTATTTATTTTAATATAGCCCGTAGTAGCATCAAGCATATAGTAGGCATCTACACTTGGCACGGTTATGCTTCCTCTTTTTACTTCAAAAACTTGTTGTTTGTTATTTCTTGAAATGGTTAAGTTGATGGATGATTTTTCTGGACCACGTAAAATTGCTCTTATTCGCTCTGCAGAAATTTGTTTGCCAGAGATAATACTGTCTCCTGCTTTTAGGATAATATCTCCTATTTTTAAGCCTGCTTTTTCTGATGGGCCATTGGTTACCACTTGTGCCACATTGAGGCTATCGTATAAAATATTATACTCAATACCAATACCTACAAAACTGCCTTGTATATCCTCGTTTACTTGTTGTAATTCGCTTACCGGTATATGTATTGTATGAGGGTCAAGTTTCGTTAGAATAGCATCTATTGCAGTATCAATTATACTTTTGTTATCTATTTTATCAACATACCTGCTATTTAGCAAATCTATTACTTCTTGTAGGCTAGTATTTTTCTGTATAGAGAAGAATTTTTTGCCAGGCATTGCATCTCTCATTTTATAACCAAAGAACATGCCTATGATAATGGTAATACTTAAAAGAAGGGGTAACCAGATATTTAATTTCTTATTGTTCATTGTTTGGTTTAAATGCTAATAATTAGATTCAATTTTTTGCGAAGATAATTTTTTCAGGCTGTTTTCTTAAAGGAATGTTTTATCTTGTTGTTTCAATTAATTCACATTAAAATGATACTTATTGCTGATAGTGGCTCCACTAAAACAGTCTGGTGTTTGCTAGGTGGATCAAAAAAGAAGATGATTTCTACTCAAGGAATTAGTCCTTATTTTTTAGATGATCAAGCCCTTGGGCTAATTCTTACCAGTGAACTTTTACCAAAACTAGGCAATGCTGCTGTAGAGGAGATTTACTATTACGGAACAGGGTGTAGTAATCCCGAAAATATCTCACTGATAAAACGAGGTTTAAAAAAACTTTATCCACAAGCTAAAATAAGTGTACAACATGACTTGCTAGGAGCAGCAAAAGGGCTTTGTGGAGATGAAAAAGGCATTGCTTGTATATTAGGAACTGGTTCTAATTCATGTTTTTATAACGGTAAAAAGGTGGTAAAAAACAGCCCTGGATTAGGTTATATACTTGGAGATGAAGGAAGTGGGACGCATTTGGGCAAAAAAGTGATTCAGCACTTTATGTACAATACTTTTGATGCAGAGCTAATGGATAAATTTGAAGCAAAATACCATACAACCAATAGCGAAATTTTGGATAATGTATATAAAAAAGAATGGGCGAACCGATATTTGGCGGGGTTTGTACCATTTTTAATAGAAAATAGGGGACACTACATGATAGAAAATATTATTGAAGATAGCTTAAACGATTTTTTCTTTTTTCATGTTTACAAGTATAGGGAAAGTTGGACTTTACCTATAAATTTTGTAGGAAGCGTAGCGTATGGCTTTAAAGACATGCTGCAACAAATGTGTAACGACTTCGAACTCAAACTGGGCAGAGTAATAAAAGACCCTATGGAAGGATTAATAAAGTATCACAATAGGAAATAATTGTCATTTTTTTACCATTTATAAAAAAATATTGGGACGAATACATTTTTAACGTAAATTGTATTACAAATTTAATCATCAAAAAAACTAATTTATGAAATTTAAAATTTTACTTACTGCAAGTCTAATAGCATCTGCATTTGCAGCCAATGCTCAAAACGCAAATAGAGGATTTGCAATAACAGGAGATGGTAACAAAGATTTTGTTTGGATGAACATCCGTGAAGTTGATTTAGCTAGCGGAAAAGTTACCAAAACAATCTTTGACCGTAGCAAGACAAACTACACTATTACTGATGTAGTTAGCAAAAAAGCATTCAACCAAACAACTGTATTAGATGGTACAGCCCAGTCAGCTGCTATGTACCCAACTGCTACACTTGTTGCGGCAGCTGCATACGACAACAGATCTCAAAAATTATTTTTTGTACCAATGCGTTTAGGGCAAATCCGTTGGATGGATGCAAGTGCGAAGGGGGAAGTGGCTAATTTTTCTAGTATTGAAATACCTGGTTACACGCCAAGCAATAATGCGGAAGAAGCAAACAACATTACAAGAATGGTTATTGCTGCAGATGGAAATGGCTACGCAGTTACAAATGATGGTAGCCACTTATACAAATTTACTACAGGTAAAAAACCTACTGTAACTGATTTGGGTAGCCTTATAGATGCTGATGAAAATAAAGGGCTATCTGTACACAACAAATGCAGCAGCTGGGGAGGCGATATGATCGCTGATGCTTATGGTAAGGTATACATTATATCTGCTACAAAAAATGTTTTTGTAGTAGACGTAAACACAAGAGTAACTACATTTAAAGGAACGATTACTGGATTGCCAGGTAACTTTACGGCAAATGGTGCAGCAGTAGATGCAAATGGAGATGTTGTTCTATCTAGTGCAACAGCATTTGTTGGTTATTATAAAATGAATATAAAAGATCTTGCTGCTACAGTAATAGGAGGTTCTGATGAAATATACAATGCATCAGACTTAGCAAGTGGAAACTTGTTGTTCCAAAAAGAAGTGGACCAAGCTAGAGCAGCAAACACAACTCCTTTAATTGCTACTACCATTACAAGCGAAAGCAATGTATTTCCTAACCCTATTACTGGTAATAGTTTTAATGTAATGCTTGCAGGAAAACTACAAGGGACATATACCATATTAATCACTGACCTTGCAGGAAGAACTTTACAAACTAGTCGTATTGCACTTAGCAAAGGCCAACAAACACAACAAGTAAGCCTAAGCAGCAAACCAAGCAAAGGAACTTACTTAGTAAAATTATTGGATGATAAAAATGTAGAAGTATTATCTGATAGGGTAGTAATTCTTTAATAAAATATTCGGTTATAAGTACAAGAGGCTGTCCTACGGGCAGCTTCTTTTTTTTAGACTTGTTTTTTAATTCCAAAACCTGTAATCCTTAAAAAAAGTTGATCAATTGTGGAAGTAAGTCTTTTTTAGAACTTGCTAATTCTAAACCCATCAAATTCCCCGACTAAGTTCTTTGATTGATAACACCTTATTGTCCTTATCTAGTATCATTTGTAATTTAAGTTTTTCAATAAGTTTGAAAGTGCTTGTTGATAATAGGTTGTAACTATAATCCATCGTAACCAAAATTTCCGTTGCCGCAGGTAGTTTTTTGCTTTCTATTTTTGTAATAGCATGATGTTGCTGATCTGAAGTGAGCCAATAACTTTTTATAAGATTAATGATGCTATCTTTTGTTGGATTTTCTATTTTGTAAAACTTTGTACATTTATTAAGGTAAATATTATACCAAGTTTCTACATCTCTTTGCTCAGATAATTTAAAGTAATTCGAAATGTAACTATGTAAAGTATCTTTATTAGTAAGAATAATAAGTTCATATTTGGTACCAATGTTTTTATTGGTACTACAATAGCACAAAGCCAATACACATACTATACAACTTAAAAGAATGGATGTTCTTTTCATTTACAAAAATATTTTTTGTATTACAATATACTCAAACTACATGCTATTGTTGAATTTACACTTCGTTTTCAAAAGTATAAAAGTATTTTATATTACTTGTATATTTATTATAAATGTAAATTTTTGCGCTAGATTATTTGAACGCTTGCCATAACCATCTTTAAATTAATTTGAGCGTAATACCATAATACCTCCCATTTGATTCGAACATGAATGATGTATGTTAAAAGTTTTTTCACACTTGTCAATTGAGATTAGTAAAGCTTGTGTTTCTTGCAAACCAGCTTTATTTTTCTTAGCACATATTTAGAGGACACTTAAATCGCTTTAATACCATTTTTTCTTTTACTTAATAACTTTTGTTTTTTATAAAATTCTAATTAATTCTACTTTTCCTTTTTAGAGCGATTACTTCAAACTTGTTCTAAAGCTGGTAAATTTAATTTAGCAATTTAGCTTTACAACTTAAATTCACCTTTCCTCTCCCTACCTTTGCAAAAAAATACATTGCAACATATAGAGCCATATTTCAACTGGCGTCATTTATACAGCGCTGAAGAAGACCCTAAGTCTCCCTTCTACAATAGAACTTACAGCGAATTTGAATTTGTAAATACAGTGTATAATTATTACATACATCCGCAGTGGGACGATTTTGGTTCCAGCACCTTGTTTATGAAAATTATTTTTGCAGAATATGAATTGCATTTTGCCATTATTGAAATAATAGGAGAGTGGAACGATGCTATAGAAAATGATATCATGACCATTCGGAGAGAGGTAACCGATAAATTGTACAGGCGAGGTATTTATAAATTTATTTTGATTGCAGAAAATGTTTTGAATTTTCATAGCAGTGATGATAGTTACTATGAAGAATGGCACGAACAAATAGAAGACGAAAGAGGATGGATTGTATTATTAAACATGCCGGAGCAAAGCAAACATGATTTTAAAAAAGCTCGTATTACAAATTATTTGGAGATGTTAGATTTGCCCCAGTGGCGAACGTTGAAACCAGAAATAATTTTTGAATTGTTGGATGGGGAAATGGGTAGGAGGCTTGGTTGATTTTACTGCTAAGGCGCAAAGTTTTTTTTACTACAAAAATTCGTAAATTATTCTTTGCAAACTTTGCTAAAAACTTTTCGCACTTTGCGGTTCATTACTCGCTTTACTAAAAGCTGAATAGTGACTGTAAAGTTGAAATTTTTGACCCAGTTCGGCTGGCGGCTGCCACCGATGATGCCAAAAGCGGTAATGCAGGCAACCAAACAAATATTTTTAGTGAAACTAAAATCAAAGATGGCCGTAATAATCAAATTTAAATCAAAATGATAACGTTGCCGCTTTATTTCTTTACTTAAATATATTTTTTGCCCTTTCTAACGTACTTTTGCAGTACCAATTTTTAAACAAAATTTGCTTTATGACTTTTAAACAGTTTTTTACAACTTCCATTGGCAAGAAATTCTTGATGGGGGCTACAGGTTTATTTTTAATTAGTTTTCTGATTGTACATGCTGGTATCAACGCAATGATTTTCTTTAATGATGGTGGAGAAACTTTTAACCATTGGGGACATTTTATGGGCAGTAATTTAATAGTTCGCACACTTGAAATTGGTTTAATGGGTTTCTTGCTACTACATATTTATCAAGGTCTTTCTTTGTGGAAACAAAATAACGATGCTCGTCCTGTTAAATATGCTGTTACAAGGGCAGATGGAAAAAGTAAATGGTATAGCAAAAGCATGGGCCTTTTGGGTACACTTATTTTAATTTTTCTAATAATGCACTTTTATCATTTTTGGGTGCCTTCTCGTTTTGGTGGTATGGCAAATATTAAACCGTTAGCCGAAGCTACACTTGGCCAAGAGTACAACAACCAACCAGTACATAATCTTTTTGCTGAAATGATTGCTGTTTTTTCTAATAACCTGATTGTAGTTATTTTTTATGTGCTTGGCTGTATATCTCTATGCTGGCATTTGTTGCATGGCTTTCAAAGTGCATTCCAAACTTTTGGTGTAAATCACAAGCGATATACGCCCATTATTAAATCCATAGGTGTAGTTTATTCAGTAGGTATATCATTGTTATTTGCTAGTATGCCAATAGCAATGTTTTTGGGTTGGATAAAATAGTGTACAAACAACAACAAAACCCTCCAAACTATTAAAAAAGACTTTCGTTCTAAACTAATAATATAAGCAGTATGAATTCAAAAATTCCTAGTGGAGAAATGAACCAAAAGTGGGAAGATTACAAAGGCCATGTAAAACTTGTAAACCCATCCAACAAAAGAAAAATAGAAGTAATTGTGGTAGGTACTGGGCTTGCAGGAGCTTCAGCTGCCGCATCCTTAGGAGAGCTCGGTTATAAAGTAAAAGCATTTTGTTTTCAAGATAGTGCTAGGCGTGCGCATAGTATAGCAGCTCAAGGTGGTATCAATGCAGCAAAAAATTACCAAAATGATGGTGATTCTGTTTTCCGTTTATTTTATGATACAGTAAAAGGGGGAGATTATAGAGCTAGAGAAGCAAATGTACATCGCCTTGCTGAAGTGAGTACTTCCATTATTGATCAATGTGTGGCACAAGGTGTACCTTTTGCAAGAGAATATGGAGGCTTGTTAAGCAACCGATCTTTTGGCGGTACCCAGGTACAACGTACTTTTTATGCAGCAGGGCAAACTGGGCAGCAATTATTATTAGGAGCATACAGTGCATTGGAAAGACAAGTAGCATTGGGAAATGTAACTTTATATCGTCGTCACGAAATGCAAGATGTAGTGGTGGTAGATGGAAAAGCAAGAGGAATTATTGCTCGTAATTTGGTTACTGGGAAACTAGAAAGACATGGTGGACACGCTGTTTGTCTTTGTACGGGTGGATATGGTAACGTATTTTATTTGAGTACAAACGCCATGGGTAGTAATGTGACTGCAGCTTGGAAAGCTCATAAGAAAGGAGCATATTTCGCAAACCCATGTTTTACCCAAATACATCCAACTTGTATTCCTGTAAGTGGAGATCACCAAAGTAAACTCACACTAATGAGTGAGAGTTTGAGAAATGATGGAAGAATATGGGTGCCACTAAAACAAGGTGATACAAGAAAAGGACAGGATATTCCTGAAAATGAAAGAGATTATTACCTAGAAAGGAGATACCCTGCATTTGGGAATCTAGTTCCTCGAGATGTAGCAAGCAGAGCGGCAAAAGAGCGTTGCGATGCAGGTTTCGGTGTTGGTACTACAAAGATGGCGGTGTATTTAGATTTTGCAGATGCAATTATTCGCTACGGTAAGATTGAAGCTGGTAAAACAAACAACACTTCTTTATCTGATGATGAAATTAAAGTTATTGGTAAGAAAGTAGTGGCAGAAAAGTATGGAAATCTTTTTGAGATGTATGCAAAAATTACTGGCGAGGATCCTTACTCTATGCCGATGAGAATTTATCCTGCTGTGCATTATACCATGGGTGGATTGTGGGTAGATTATGAATTACAGACATCTATTACAGGTTTGTATGCTTTAGGCGAGGCAAACTTTAGTGACCATGGGGCAAACAGGTTAGGTGCTTCTGCCCTTATGCAAGGGTTGGCAGATGGTTATTTTGTTATACCATATACCATAGGAAATTATTTAGCTGATGAAATTCGCAATCCTGCTATCGATACTAACTTACAAGCCTTTGCCGATACCGAAAACGAAGTAAAAAATCGTATTGAAAGGCTTATGAGTATTAAAGGAACCCAAACCGTAGAAAGTTTTCACAAGCGTTTAGGTAAAATAATGTGGGATGAGTGTGGTATGGCTCGTAACGAAACGGGATTGAAAAAAGCTATTTCAGAAATTCAGTCCTTAAAAAAAGAATTTTGGAGCGACGTAAGAATACCTGGAGAGATAGATGAAATGAATCCTGAATTAGATAAGGCTGGTAGAGTAGCTGATTTTATTGAATTAGGAGAGTTAATGTGTAAAGATGCTTTGGACAGAAATGAAAGTTGTGGCGGACACTTTAGAGAAGAGAGCCAAACAGAAGATGGTGAGGCAAGACGTGATGATGTGAATTTTGCTTACGTATCTGCTTGGGAACATGCAGGCGAATCTAATTGGAATTTACATAAAGAGCAGTTGGAATTTGAAGTGGTAAAACCAAGTCAGAGGAGTTATAAATAAAATTATTAAGGCATACATTTTTAGCACAGAAAAAACTGATTATGGAACATTATAGCATGAATTTAACATTGAAAGTTTGGCGTCAAAAAAATAACTCAGCAAAGGGTAGCTTTGAAACTTACAAAGTAAAAGACATTTCTTCTGAAATGAGTTTCTTGGAAATGTTTGATGTGTTAAACGAACAATTGATTGTAGAAGGAAAAAATCCTGTAGCTTTCGATCATGATTGCCGCGAAGGTATTTGTGGTATGTGTAGCATGCACATAAATGGAGAAGCCCACGGACCTTGGAAACAAAATACTACTTGCCAATTGCACATGAGGGCGTTTAACGATGGCGATACTATTGTGGTGGAACCATGGCGTAGTAAAGCTTTCCCTGTTGTAAAAGATTTGATGGTAGATAGATCTGCTTTTGATAGAATAATAGAAGCAGGTGGATATATAAGTGTTAACACGGGTAATGCGGTAGACGCTAATGCAATTCCTATCGATAAAAAAGATGCAGATGATGCATTTATGGCAGCAGCTTGTATTGGTTGTGGAGCATGTGTGGCTACTTGTATAAATAGTAGTGCAATGTTATTTGTAGGAGCAAAAATTTCTCAGTTGGCTTTATTGCCTCAAGGCGGTCCTGAGAGAGAAAGCCGTGTATTGAATATGGTAGCTCAAATGGATAAAGAAGGTTTTGGTAATTGTACCAATACTTATGCATGTGAAGCGCAATGCCCAAAAGGTATTTCTGTATCAAATATAGCAAGAATGAACAAAGAATATATTGGTGCAAGTTTTAGTACGGAATCTTAAAGCGTACTTTTATTGTATATAATTTAAAATGGTTTGATGTGAAGCGCATCAAGCCTTTTTTGTTTTGGAGTAGGCAAGAATACACAAATAAAAAAGGGAATCGTTTAATATTTTTAAAACTGATATTTCATATCAATTATATAGATATGCAGTACAATAGGCTTTCGGTATAATGCCGCTGTTGTAGTCGTTTAGGCAAATGTAATTGGACTAATACGAATACACAGACGTTGTTAATACTGCCTTAAGTTACATCGATTTCAGTATTGTAATTTGTATCAAAATCCTTATAACAAAATAAAAAAAATGATGCAATCCTACATTTGGGATAGCAAAAAATAAAAACCGTAATTTTAAATAAATTATTTTTATTAAGGCTTTAAAATCATACTGTCTAAAAATATTCTTGCAAAGCATAATTGCATCTCTTGTGCTTTTGTTTTTTGTTTATCCTTCCCAGGCGCAATTGCCTTTCAATAATCTTAGATACAAAAAGGTTGCTGTGCAATTCCCCTCTCAAAAAATTGACAGTTTTAGCATTGCCCCAAGCACTTTCAATATTTCTGGTATTTCAAAAGACATTTATACAATAGATGAGGTAAACGCAATTATAAAATGGAAACAAAAACTATTTGTTGATAGTGTAACAATTTCTTATAGAATATTTCCTTTCAAGCTCAATGCAGTAAGCCGAAGAATGGATTACGACCAGGTAAGAAATAGGTTTAAAGAGGAAAGCCCTTTTAGGGTAGCTACAAGTAAAACAATTGATAAGCCTTTTTTAAATTTTGGTTCTCTTCAAACCGATGGTAGTTTTGGGAGAGCTATCTCATTTGGTAATAGCCAAGATGCTGTTGTAAATAGCACTTTTAACTTACAGCTGAGTGGTTTTATTACGGATAGTATAGAAATTGTAGCAGCTATTACCGATAATAATATCCCTATACAACCAGAAGGGAATACTCAAGACCTTAGAGATTTTGATAAGATATTTTTTCAAGCAAAAAAGAGAAACTGGCAAGTAAGTTTGGGTGATATTGACATAAGGCAGAACAAACAATATTTTCTTAATTTTTATAAAAGGGTTCAAGGTATTTCAGCAAGTATTGATAGTAAAATAGGAAAACACATTACCAACAACTTACAAGTAAGTGGTGCAGTAGCCAAAGGTAAATTCACTAGAAACTTTTTGGTGCCAATAGAAGGAAACCAAGGCCCATATAGGCTTACAGGGGCGAATAATGAGTTTTATTTTGTAGTATTGGCCAATACGGAAAGGGTTTTTATAGACGGTGTAAAATTAATAAGAGGAGAGGATGAAGATTACGTAATAAATTACAATACTGCAGAAATAACTTTTACTCCCAAGCGACTTATTACAAAAGATGTACGGGTACAAATAGAATTTGAATACTCAGATAGGAATTATCTAAATGCTCAATTGTTTTTGCAAGATGAATTAAAAGTAAATAAGAAACTCAATATTGTTTTGGGGGCATTTTCCAATGGAGATGCAAGAAATTCTTCTATAGACCAAGTGTTAGACCCAAAACAAAAACAATTCTTGGCAAATATTGGTGATGATATAACTCAAGCTTATTATCCAAGCGAAACAAGAGATACGCTAGGCCAAGGGAAAATTTTATACAAGAAAATTGATTCTACCATTGCTTCAAATACTTATCAGGGTGTATATGTAATTTCCAATAATCCGTTAATTGATTTGTATGCACTAACTTTTAGCAACCTAGGTTTTGGTAAAGGGAATTATGTTCAGTTACTTAATGCGAGTAATGGTAAGACTTTTAAGTGGGTGCAACCAATTGCAGGAGTTCCCCAAGGTGATTGGGAGCCTGTTACTTTATTGATTACACCAAAGAAGCTGCAAGTTTTTTCTGCCAATGCCAATTATGCCATAAGCTCAAAATTTTTATTGAAAACAGAAGTGGCGATGAGTAATTATGATATAAATCTTTTTTCATCATTAGATAAAAAAGATAATACAGGTTTTGCTACAAAGTTCGATTTGCAAAGTCTTGATAAGAAAATTATTTTTTTTAAAAAACCGCTTTTTCTCAATGCTTCTCTTGCTAATGAAAATGTCCAAAAACGCTTTAAGCCAATAGAACGATTGCGTAATGTGGAATTTTTGAGAGATTGGGGTTTGCCATTTAATGTATTGCCTGCTACTGAAAATATCGCTAATACAACGGTAAAGCTTTTTAGTAATGAGTTTAATTCTTTTCAATATGATTATACGAATTACAATAGAGATGATGGTTATAATGGTATAAGGCAAAGAATTACAAACAATATTCTTATTAATAATTATAAAGTAGCAACTATTTTTAGCTATACAAAATTTAATGGAGTTATACAAAAAGGTAGATTTATTAGACCCTATTTAGACGCTAATAAAACATTCAAACATCTTGCTGCTTTGCAAATTGGGTATAAATATCTTGGGGAGTTCACAGAAATAGTAGAAAAAAATCCTGATACTTTAAACAAAAATAGTTTTGGATTTAATGTACATGAATTTTATATCCGTTCTAATCAAAATAAAGAAAATAAATGGGGTATTTCTTACAATAGGCGAAATGATTTGTTGCCCAAGTTTAAGTCATTAAAACTTATAAATGAAAGTGACAATTTTAATTTAACTACAGCACTTACAAGCAATGCCCGTCACAAATTTATTTTTACAGGTACTTACCGAAACTTAAAAATAATAGATAGTAGCCTGAGCAAACAAAAAGCAGACAAAAGTATTATAGGCAGGGCTGAATATTTTGTAAATGAGTTTAAAGGATTTTTAAATGGTGCTCTTTTATACGAAGTAGGCAGTGGTCAGGAGCAAAAAAGAGAATACACTTACGTGGAAGTACAGGCGGGACAAGGCTTTTACAACTGGGTAGATTATAATGGAAATGGAATACCCGAACTTAATGAATTTGAAGAAGCTATTTATCCTGACCAAAAAAAGTACATCAGGGTTTATACAGCGAGTAACCAATATGTAAAAGCAAATTATTTACAGTTCAATTATAGTATCGATTTAGATCCTAAATTGATTATGAATCCTGCTAAGAAAAATGGATTTAGAAAAATATTATTAAGGAGTACTACAAATTCATCCTTACAAATAAATAGTAAGCAACTTTCGCAAAAAGACTTTTTATTTAATCCCTTTAATAAAGCGTTGATAGATACTACGCTTATTTCGCAAAATGCTTTTTTCTCTAATACTTATTTTTACAATAGAACGAGTGCCAAGTTTGGTTTGGAATTTACACACAGCAAATCATCTAATAAATCCATTTTATCTTTTGGATTTGAGAGCAGGGACTTACGTACTATGTTATTGCGTATGCGTGCAAGCTTGAGAAGGAATGTAGTTTCTAGTATTGTACTAAAGCAAGTAAAAAATATATTGGCTACACAAGCTGCAAAATTTGATAATAGAAATTACAATGTACTTCAAAATAGTATTGAGCCAACAGTTACTTATAATTACAAATCAAATTTAAGAGCATCTTTAGGTTATATTTTGGCAGAAAAAAAGAATAGGATAGATTCTATGGAAAGTGCAAAGAATAATGCTATTAATGTAGATGTAAAATACAACATCCTTTCGGGCAGTAGCATTAACGCTAAGATCACTTTTAATAATATTGCTTTTTCGGGTAGTTCGGCATCAAGAAATTCTACTGTAGGATATTTAATTTTAGATGGTTTACAGCCTGGTAAAAATTATTTGTGGAATCTAGATTTTACAAAACGAATAGGTAGAAATATAGAATTTAGTGTGCAATATGATGGGCGTAAACCTGCAATAGGAAATACTATTCATTTGGGCAGGGCATCGTTGCGGGCATTGTTTTAATAATCGTAGTATTTTATTTTTTTTTGACTTTTAACGCCTAGCGAAACTAAAAAACTGAACCACGTTACGCAAACATGATTCAGCTTTTTTACCAAAAATTAGCTTTCTTTCTTAAGTGTCAGGCAGTTTGGATTAACTAAATAATCCACCTTTTCTCAAATCTTTGTAGCCTTCGCCTACTTTAAAACCATTGTTGTAAACTTCTATTTTATAATTTCCTTTTGGAAAATTGGCACTTGGTTTCCATTCAAAACTTACTGTCTGTCTTTTATTCTGTGTGTAGTTTACTTCTAATTTTTTGGTGTATGGGATTTCTTGTCCTGTTCTAATATTAAATGTTCCAGATCCTACAGCTTGCGCTGACAATGGATTGCCATCAGGAGCAGTTACACAAATGTATAGTTCTTTTATACCGCTTTCTGTTATCATGTTTTCATCTAAATCAAAACTTACACGAAATTTATCTACTCTTTTAGAAACACTTGTTATCTTTTCTTTTCCACTATTCTTTTCATTTATACCTACAATATTAAAGTTGGATGCATGTAACGTAGAACCAATATCTATCAAAGTTTCTTTTTGTTTTACAACTAAGTTAGTAGAATCGTAGTTACGACGATAAGTATCTCTTTGCTGAACTGCTACCGCTTTTTCAGATATCAACTTTGTTTTTTGTTCAGTCAATACCAATATCTCATTTTTGTAACCATCAATATCACCATTTAAAGATTGTATAAGTCTTTTTGCTTCAGCCAACTCTTCTTTAGTAGCATTTTGCTTACTCAATAATTGTTGAATTTTTGTCCTTTTTTCTGCTATATCTCTGTCCTTCGCAGCTATTACACCATTTTTAGCTAATATGGCACTGTCTTTTTGCGCATTTCCTGTTTTTAACTCATCGTAACGCATTGCAGCATCGTTCAGCTCATTTTGTAGCTGTTCTCTTTGCGAAAATGTTGTAGCTATTACAGTATCTTTTTGCTCTATTACTTCTTTTACTTTGTTTTTGTCATAAATGATATAACCCCAAGTACCAAGTAAGGCAATTATTAAACCTGCTGTAAGCAAGGTTTTTCCCATTTTTTTTTCTTGTACGAGAGGTGTAGGGATTTTAATGTTTGATTGTTCTGCTTCTGGATAGTTCTCGAATGCCATGATTATAGATTTAAATGGATAATATTATTTAAAATGCAACTTAAATATTATAAATATTTATAAATATTTTTACAATTATAAAAAGCATAATTACGAATACTATGCCAAATATTACTAAAAGGTTTGTTAAACAATGAAAAGAGCCTATTTTTAAGCTATGAGTGTAGAGAAAATTATTGGGAGCTGGAAGAAGAAATCATTTAAACCGATCTATTGGTTGGAAGGAGAGGAGGAGTATTATATTGATCAAGTAATGGATTATGCAGAGCATTCTTTATTGCCAGAGAGTGAAGCTAGCTTTAATTTGACCGTGTTTTATGGAAAAGATGCAGATTGGGCTGCGGTGGTAAATGCCTGCAAGCGTTATCCCATGTTTGCAGAACGCCAAGTTGTATTGCTCAAAGAGGCGCAACACATGAAGGATATTGAAAAACTAGAAGCATACATTGAATCTCCTTTAGATACAACTATTTTTGTTGTAGGCTACAAAGAGAAGGGATTAGATAAACGGAAAAAACTTTACAAAATAGTTCAAGCAAATGCCGAAGTTCTTACTACCAAGAAAGTAGGCGATAGTAAAATACAAGAATGGATAATGGATTTTGTAAAGAGTAAAGGTTATTCTATTTTACCAAAGTGTGCAGCTTTGCTAGAAGAGCATACCGGTAATGACTTAAGTAGAATTGTGAACGAAATAGATAAACTTTCTATAAACCTTGGCGATAAAAAAACGATTGACGAAGATGATATTGAAAAATACATTGGTGTAAGTAAAGAATACAATGTATTTGAGTTGCAAGCAGCTATAGCTAAAAAGGATTTAGCACGTTCCATAAAAATTATTAACTATTTTGAATCTAATCCTAAAGCAGTAGCCATACAAATGTTACTGCCGGCGTTATATGCGTATTTTAGTAAGATTTATAGCGTGTATGGAATGAATGACAAGTCTGACGGAGCATTGAAACCTTTGTTTTATTTTAATCCTTTATCATTGTCTCAAGCAAAAGACACCATGAAAAATTATGGCTATGAAGGAGTAGAAAAAATATTGTTGTTGTTACACCATTACGATCTTAAAAGTAAAGGCGTAGGAGATAACGGCACTGCTGGTGCTTTGCTTATGAAAGAAATGGTAGCTAAGATAATGTTGGGTGATAATTAGGGGATGATTTTATTTATCGGGTATGGGAATATACTATTGTAGATTTGTTATTGAAACATCTCCTTTGTGAGACGTTGTTGAGAATCAAATCAGCGAAAAAAGTGCATTGGTTACTTTGCATCTAGCTGCATCAATTGCTTACCTATTTTAGCATTTTCCAATGCTGCACTGTCAAATTTTTTTTGATACATATTTATTTCGGCAGCACTCCCATAAGCCATTGCTTCCTTTTGCAAGGCCTCTGATTTATTCATTATAGCAATACATTTTAAGGATTGTTCATTCAATGCTTTCTTAGCATATTCATTGTTGTTTGTTTTTGAATTGCACGATACAAGTAATAAAGTAACTGCAAAAAGGGTTGTTTTTATTATCATATTGCTTAATTTACTGTATAATAGTAATCTAAAGTAATAGTTGAACTTGCCAACATTGGGTAAAGAGAACCTTGTATTATAGAAGATTCACTTACATAATCACATTTTCCATCCCAAGGGTCGTAAATTAAATATTTAACAGAATTATTAATTTTTTGGTTGCGTAATGCTAAAATGAAATGTTGTGCTGTAGTTCCTTTAAACCCAATTAATAAAGGGGTGTTATTGTATGAATTATGTCATTATAATTTTGGCAGGTTTCGGTAATTTTAGTTTAACCTAAACTCACTTTGATGTAAATTTAATATGGATATTGTAAGAATTTATAACAAAAGGGGAGTTAAAACTTTTTAAAAAGAAGTTTTAAATTTTTAATTAATGTTAAAACATTGATAAGTACTGAAATGGCTCTTTGTACCTATATTTGCAACGAAATTTTCAAATCAAATAATAAAAATATTTATGAAAAAAGTTTGGCTTATTACTGGTTGTTCTACAGGTTTTGGTAGGGCATTAGCTAAAGAATTGTTATTAAAGGAATATATGGTGGCTGTAACGTCGCGAAGTATTTCTGATATAAGTGATATCGTAGAAGCTTATCCAAAGACAGCCTTGGCATTAAAGTTAGACGTGACAAATAAAGATCAAATAGCCCAAGCAGTGGCAAACACCATTAGCCGATTTGGACAAATAGATGTGTTAGTAAACAATGCAGGTATTGGTTATTTTGGTGCCGTAGAAGAAAGTGAGGAAATCGAAGTAAGAAGAATGTTCGAGATAAATGTGTTTGGGTTGGCAAACATGACACAAGCAGTATTGCCTCACATGCGTGAAAGAAAATGTGGTCATATACTTAATATAGCTTCTATAGGAGGATTGCGTTCATTTCCTGGAGTAGGTTTTTATAATGCTACAAAGTATGCAGTAGATGGTCTTAGCGAAGCGCTTTACAAAGAAGTAGCACCACTAGGTATAAAAGTTACGATTATAGCTCCAAGTGGTTTCCGTACAGATTGGGCAGGTAGATCAGCAAAAGATAGTTCTGTAAAAATTGCTGATTATGCATTAACTGCTGAAAAAAACAAAGGTGATATTAGGGGCTATAGTGGCAACCAACCTGGGGATCCTGTTAGGGCTGCGCAAGCAATGATACAAATTACAGAAACTGAAAACCCACCTTTACGCTTGTTGCTTGGAGCTGCTGCACTAAAGGGTGCAAGATTAAAATTAGAAGAGCTTCGCAACGATTTTGATACTTGGGCTACTGTAACAGAGGGAGCAGATTTTCCTAAATTATAATTACATAACACTATGCTTAATACTTGGGGGTAGGTCTGCATAAACCTTTTGTTCTATGTACCTTTATGTTTTAATTATAAAATTTATTTATGCGGTATGTTGTAAGAGCATTTAATTATTGTGTAGCATTAGTAGTTATTGGTTGTCTGATGATGGCTTGTAAAAGCAAAGACTTAAATGCTGGTAAACCAAAAGTTACTCCGCCCGTAATAGTAGATATAATAATTGCGGAGCGAGAGCCAATATCAGATATGTTAGAAGCAAATGGAACCGTAATTGCAAATGAGTTTTTACAAATCAACCCTGAAGTTAGTGGTCGTTTAACCTATCTAAACATAAATGAAGGAAGTGCCGTTGCCAAAGGAACTGTATTGGCAAAAATTAATGATGCAGATCTTCAAGCACAGTTAGCAAAAATACAAGTTCAACTGGATTTAGCTCAAAAAACTACTCAACGTTATAAGCAATTATTGGATGTGAATGGAATTAATCAAAGCGATTATGATATTGCGTTAAACCAAGTAAATGCTTTTAAGGCAGATATTGTTTATACACAAGCACTCATCAATAAAACTATTATTAGAGCACCTTTTAGTGGAGTTATTGGTTTAAGGCAAATAAGCCCAGGCGCATACGTAACGCCTGCAACAAACCTTGCTACACTGCAACAAACCGCTAAAACAAAAATTGATTTTACAATTCC
>JANMFB010000118.1:0-1963 GCA_031377605.1 Ferruginibacter sp. | reverse complement strand
CTCTATTGGTAAGCAGATTGAAATATTGAGTCTTGTACTTTTACGTTCTTCTTTCAAAGAATTTTCACACTTCAATTTTAATATACCCATACAAAGTCAGCTTCAGTCTGTGTATAAAATGGTTTCTGACGGAATTGGTGCAGCAATTGTTTTCTTATTACTTTCCTTTTATTATGGACTACAAAAACACAAGTCCATTACGGAAGATGGAGGCAACAAAGAGCAATTTATTATGCTAAAAAAATTGATTGCAACTTTGGTTCTTATAGCACTTTTCATACTCCAATTTACGGATGTTGTTCATATGTTTAAAAGTGGAAGTTGGATACAATCAGTAGATAAATTTTACATGATACTTATTTTTGCTGATTTGCTATTTATGCTGGCTGCATTTAAATACACACTGCACTATCCTGATATTTTCAGGTATTCAGCCTTTGTTCTAGTAACAGTTTTTATCAGGCTGTCTTTAATGGTGCCAGTTTATTATAATGCGGTTTTTGGTATTTTCTCTGTATTGTTTGCAATTTCTATCGTATATTTCCATAATATTTTTAGCCTAGGAAGGCTAAAATACATTAAAAACAAATCTTTAAATCAATAAAATGTTTAAAAAATTCAAGGCTTCTGAGCTATTGATAGTGGCCATGGTTGTCCTATTAATTTTTGTTTCAGAATATTACTATGTAATTCTTAAAAATCCTGAAAGAGCTATATTTATTGGACTATGGCCTCCTACAATTATGGGCTTACTTATATTTTTTAACATGAAAAAAAATCAATAACCCATATGGAAAACACTGATATAATCGTACTCACATCTGTTTTAGTTGTACTATTCCTAGTATTCATAATAGCCACCGTAAGAGAGTTTGGCGAAATGAGTAACAAAAAATATGATGAGAAGTATGAGGCAGGTGGTCCACCATCAGATTTTTTAATGCTTGCAGGAAAGCTATTTACTGAAGAACATATAAGTACTAAAAAAAGAATCGTTTTAGTAGATGCTATAAAAAATGCTTTGGAAGACTTAGAGAAAAAAGAAGAAGAAAATCGTAACGACATTAATTCAAAAAATTAAACTACCAATCGAATTACTTTAAGTTATTTTATTCAAAGATTAAAATAATTTAATAATTTTTTCTACGAAGAAACTACCACCTGAACTAGTCATTATATCGATAACTTTTTCTGCACTAGTACTCAATTGTTTTACTTCTTTTATTGTTTTATTAAATTGTTTAAACTCTTTATCGTTTTTATCTCCTTCTACCATTTCTAATTGGGCAAGCATTTTTAGCATTGGATCCAACTCTCTTTTTTTACGCTCTTTTAATATTTGAGTAGATGCTTTCCAAATATCTTTTTCTGCAACAAAATGTTCTTTACGTTCGCCTGATAATATTACTTTTTCCACAATACCCCAACCTACAAGCTCTCTTGTATTCATGTTTACATTGCCCCTACTTATTTGTAATTGATCCATGATCTCATCTTGCGAGAGTGGGTGTGGGCTTATAAGAAGCAATGCATATATTTGTGCCATTGTACGATTAATGCCCCACTGTGTACCAAATGCCCCCCATCCATTGATGAACTGTAGTTTTGCTTCAGATAGATTCATTATTTAACTATAAACTGTTTACAAAATTGATTCATACAATTTAATACAATTTATTCAATATTTATAATCTTTTATGAAATATATTTTTGAGTAAAATTATTATTTCATAATTCTTCTAGGCATCTTAACATTTACGCCAGAACCTTGCGCAATCATTACCGACAAAGGGTTTACATCTTGTATATATGGTACAAATTCTTTACCATATAATTCTTCTACATTACAGTCCAAGGAATAATTTATGACAGGATAAATTTGCCAACGAGGGTGTGTTAACGAATATTCAATAGTTGCATTTTCGTTTAATTTATTATATCCAAAATAATGTTCAAAAATAAA
>JANMFB010000102.1:0-15877 GCA_031377605.1 Ferruginibacter sp. | reverse complement strand
TTAGATGGCGGCAAAACATGGGAGGATATATCCAATACCCACGGCGATTACCACAACCTCTGGATCAACCCAAAAAATTCAGAAAACATGATCATCTCCGACGATGGAGGTGCTGCGATTACTTTCAACGCTGGCAAATCTTGGTCGGGACAGGACAATATGCCTACCGGGCAGTTTTACCGCATCAATACAGATAATCAATTTCCTTACAATATTTATGGAGGACAACAAGATAACAGTTCTGTAAAAATCACGAGCCGTCAGTTAGGTGCAGGTGGAATCAACAATACCGGTTGGGAGCCATCAGCAGGTGGCGAAAGTGCCTTCCTTGCTTTTAATCCTGATGATCCGCAATATGTGCTGGGCGGCAGTTACCAGGGCACTATTGATGTGCTGGATACAAAGGCAAAAGCTAGTACTAACATTATGGCAGCGCCCATACAATATCTTGGCAGGGATGCAAAGGATATTAAATATCGATTTAACTGGAATGCGCCAATCATTTGGAGCAAACACGAACCCAATGTATATTATCACGGTTCACAATATTTGCTGCGTACGACTGATATGGGCAAAACATGGGCAGAAGCTTCCCCTGACCTAACCCGTAATGAAAAAGAAAAACAAGGTCGCCCGGGAGTGCCCTATACCAATGAGGCAGTGGGTGCAGAGAATTATGGAACGCTTAGTTATGTTATCGAATCTCCGCAAGAAAAAGGGGTGATTTATACTGGTAGTGATGATGGGCTTGTGTACTTAACAAAAGATGCTGGAGTTTATTGGCAGAATATAACGCCCACTGGTTTAGAGGAATGTCTTATTAATGCCATTGAGGTTTCTCCGTTTGATAAAGCCACCGCTTATATTGCCACCACACGATATAAATTTAACGACCACAATCCTGGGTTGTATAAAACCACAGATTATGGCAAAAGCTGGGTTAAAATAAATAATGGAATTCCTGTGGGCGCATTTACTAGAGTGGTGAGGGAAGACCCAGAAAGAAAAGATCTATTATATGCAGGTACAGAACTAGGTGTTTATCTTTCGTGGAACGGCGGAAAAGATTGGATACCTTTTCAATTGAATTTACCAGTAACACCTGTTACAGATTTAAAGATTCATCAGGGCAATTTAATTGCTTCCACCTCTGGTCGTTCGTTTTGGATACTAGATGATTTGAGTTTGCTACACCAGTATAAAAAAGATACCACCAGCTTTTCAATTTTTGAACCATCACCTGCATACCTCGTAAATGGATCTAGTGAACTAGATGAACCCAATGCTGATTTTACAGGTGCTAATAAATATAGAGGCGTTAATCCTGCTACAGGTGTGGTACTTTATTACCAATTGCCCAAATTGAAAGATTCATTGGCAATCCTTACGATGGAGATAAAAGATGCAAGCGGAAACTTAGTGCATACCTTCAGTTCAAAAGCTGACAGTACGTACAAAAAATATGACGGAGGACCATCTGCCGAACCTCTGTTGCCAAAGGTTACAGGACTAAATCGCTTTGTGTGGAATATGCGTTATACAACTATTCCTGGTATTCCAAATACCTATATAGAAAGTAGTTACCGAGGTCACAAAGCCATACCTGGCAAGTACATAATTACCATAAAAACAGCAGCGAAACAAGCTAGCACCAATGTAACTATTTTGGCCAATCCTTTGTATGCTACCAACACTGCGGCTTACAATATCTATAACAGCACTATGAATAGTATGGAAGCTGCAGTAACAGCTATGCACAACATGATAAATGTTTTGTATGCAAAACAGCAACAACTAGATCAAATGCTTACTAGTTTACCTACAAATGAAAAATATACATTCATCAGAACACAGGGCCAAGCATTGCTAAAAAGTATGAAAGCCTGGGACGAAGAAATGATACAACGTAAATCAAAAGCTTATGATGATGTAGAAAATTTCCCTAATAAATTTACTGCAAATTATATGTTTCTTACCAATCAAACAGAAAGTGATATTCCTTCGGTTAACAAGCCTTCGCTCGATTTAATGAAAGCTCTAAATATTCAATGGGAGGTATTAAAAAATAGGGGAACTCAAATACTTGATAAAGATATTCCTGCCTTTAATCAAATGCTCTGGCAGGCAGGCGTTGGCGCTATATGGAAAAATTGATTGAAGTGAAAATGGTATTTTCTAGGCCTAGTTGGCATTTGTTGTAATCTTCGTTGTTATAGTGTGTAGTACCACAACAACGAAGATTATTTTTTATTCATTGTAATGTGTGAGTATTGTCTTATCCTAAAAGGGGTATTAAGAAATATAAAATTATTAGCGAAAAGCATAAATCATTTCCACAATCCCTTCTACATCCTCTTTATATCTGCCCCAAGCGCTTTCAATCTACCATCAATGTTTTCGTAGCCCCTATCTATCTGTTCTATATTTTGTATAGTGCTTTTTCCATCTGCGCTAAGTGCGGCAATAAGTAAAGCTACGCCGGCTCTTATATCAGGGCTCGTCATGGTTATGCCACGCAATTGTTTTTCTCTTTCTAGTCCTATTACTACTGCACGATGTGGGTCGCACAAAATAATTTGCGCACCCATTTCTATCAACTTATCTGTAAAAAATAAGCGGCTCTCAAACATTTTTTGGTGTATGAGTACACTGCCGTGTGCTTGTATGGCTGTTACCAACACAATGCTTAACAAGTCCGGTGTAAATCCAGGCCAAGGGTTGTCATAAATGGTAAGAACGCCACCATCTAAATATTTTGTTATCTCATATTTATCTTGTGATGGTACGTGTATATCATCTCCCACAATATCTATCTGGATACCAAGCTGACTGAACTTTTCGGGTATAATTCCTAGCTCATTTACTGCAGCATTCTTAATGGTAATATCTCCACGGGTCATAGCCGCAAGGCCAATAAAACTACCTATTTCTATCATATCTGGCAGCATGGTATGCTTTGTGCCAGTCAATTTTTTTACGCCAATTATTACAAGCATATTGCTTCCTATGCCTTGTATGTTTGCACCCATGCGTACAAGCATACGAGATAGCTGTTGTATGTATGGCTCACAAGCTGCATTGTAAATAGTGGTAGTGCCCGTAGCCAATACAGCCGCCATCAAAATATTGGCAGTGCCAGTTACACTTGGCTCATCTAACAGCATGTAGCAACCTTTTAGCTCGTTTGCTTCAAGTGCAAAAAATCCTGTATTGCTGTTATAATTATAAGTGGCACCCAATCTTTCAAAGCCTACAATATGTGTATCTAATCTTCTTCTTCCTATTTTATCGCCACCAGGCTTGGGTAGATATGCTTTTTTAAATCTTGCAAGCAATGGCCCAGCAAGCATTACAGAGCCACGGAGTCTTCCACTCTTTTTAAAATAATCTTGACTTTGCAAGTATTCTACATTCACATTGTCTGCCGTAAAACGATAACTGTTTGCGCCGAGTTGCTCCACCTGCACATTCATTTCTCGCAATAATTCTATGAGCAAATTCACATCTATAATGTTAGGGATGTTGTGAATCTCCATTGGCTCGGCCGTAAGTAATACTGCACTCAATATTTGTAGTGCTTCGTTTTTTGCGCCCTGCGGCGTTATTTCTCCTTGTAATTTATTTCCACCTATAACTTCAAATACTGCTGACATCTAAATTGATTTTTGTAAAAATATGGTTAATACTAATCTGATTTTTAAAAAGGTAAAACTTCTTTATTCGAAAAAAAAATTGCCACGAATACACGAATAAAATGCATTTTCATTCTTGTATTCGTGGCAACTATCACACCGCAGGTGCACAAAAAAACGGCAGAAAAAACTGCCGTTAAAATTTGTATTATTTAAAATCGCTTTTTAAAATTTCGATTATTGTTGTTATTGTTTCTTCCGCCTACACCTTCTCTATTACCTCCACCTGCTTGTTGTGGTCCTCTGCCATTGCCATTTCTTTGACCACCCTGGCTTCGATTATCTCTACCACCAGCATCTCTACCGCCAAAGTTTTTCCGGTAGTTATTTCTACCACTTCCATAATCACTCTCTATTCTAGCAGCGGTGTGTTTCACAAAAGGGCGGTTGTTAAATGCCAATTCACCTTCCGTCATATCGCTCAACTCATTTTGTATATTATCATCGTGCACCAATTCATTGTGCCAGTTGCTATACGTAAGCTTCATGTAATAGGCAATCGAATTTGCAAAACCTTGTTTCTTTTCTGGGTTTTCTTCCTTCAATGCTTTGTCTATTACAATCTCAATATTTTTTCCAAGGTGATTAAACTTTGGGTATCTTTTCGGGTAAGGTAATATCTCAGGCTTTGCCTTCAATGTTTCTCTTGTAGGTATAGGATAAGGGCTGTCTACTTCCAATTTAAAATCGCTAATCAAAAAAAGATGATCCCATAATTTGTGGCGAAAATCTTCCACATTTTTTAAATGCGGATTCAAGAAACCCATCAGTTCAATAACTGCATAAGCATTCTTTTGACGCTCCTCTTTGTTTTCAAGGGTTAGCAAATACTCCACCATTTTCTGAATATGTCTGCCATATTCACGCATCGTAAGGTGGTTTCTAGATGTATTGTATTCCATGTCTATATTCATAACTATATAGGCAAATATAAGCTTTTTGAGTGTAAGGGTCTTTTAAATAAGGTAAAAATATAGCTTAAATTGGTTGGTTTTAAGCACCAATTGGTCGTCATCAAAAGATTATGGGTAAAAACTGTTTTGTTTTTTACAACGTGGGCAAATATCTCCTGTAAGCATTTGTCCCGCTATTTACTGCTATCTTTTTGCCCAAAGGCGGCAAAAAGGATAGCGGTTTCTATCGGGAGTAGATTTTCAACTTCATTTTTTGTGGCTTCATTATATAAGAGCAAGATTTTATTGCAAGGCGCTAAAAAAACATTTACCGCTACTTTTAAACAAATATTACAAAACAACTTTATAAATTTATTTTAAATAGATTTGGCAGTAAAAACATTAGTCTATACATTTGCTGGACAAAAAAAAATGAACAATCCAAAAGCAATAATAATCTGTACTTGTATGATGTGCGAAAGCACAGCAGGGCAGAACTATTGTATTTAATAATTTATATCAAATTACAAAACATTCTAAGCCTTGCAAAATTGCAAGGCTTTTTTTATTTTAATACCAACCATTTAAAAAACAAAAAACAAAAGTTATGAGTAATCACAAATTTGAAACATTACAACTTCATGCAGGACAGGAATTAGATTCTGCAACAAGATCAAGGGCAGTACCCATTTACCAAACAACCTCTTATGTATTTAACGATACAGCACATGCTGCAAATTTGTTTGGCTTAAAAGAATTTGGAAACATCTATACCCGTTTAATGAACCCAACTACAGATGTGTTCGAAAAAAGAATAGCGGCACTTGAGGGTGGTGTAGCAGCCTTGGCAACCGGTTCGGGGCAAGCGGCTCAATTTATTGCGCTAAACAATATCCTAGGAATCGGAGATAATTTTGTCTCTACTTCATTTTTGTATGGTGGTACATTTAACCAGTTTAAAGTACAATTCAAACGCCTCGGTGTAGAAGCTCGCTTTGCAGATGGAGATTCACCTGAGGCGTTTGAAAAACTGATAGATGCAAAAACCAAGGCAATTTATTTAGAAACAATTGGTAACCCCGAACTTAATATCCCCGATTTTGAAGCCATTGCAGCAGTAGCAAAAAAGCACGATTTACCGCTAATTGTAGATAATACATTTGGTGCAGGCGGTTACCTTTTTAAGCCATTAGAACATGGCGCAGATATTGTTGTGGAGTCTACCACAAAATGGATTGGTGGTCACGGAACGAGCATTGGCGGTGTTATTGTAGATGGTGGAACATATAATTGGGGCAATGGTAAATTTCCACAATTTAGCGAGCCAAGTGAAGGTTACCACGGTTTAAAATTTGCAGAAGTCTTTGGTGTAAACAATCCACTTGGTTTACCAAATATTGCATTCATCATTCGTGCAAGGGTAGAGGGTTTGAGAGATTTTGGTTCTAGTCAGAGCCCATTCAACTCTTTTCTTTTATTGCAAGGTGTAGAAACACTTTCTTTAAGAATGGAAAGAGCTACGAGTAACGGACAAAAACTTGCAGAATATTTAGAAGCGCACCCATTGGTAGAAAAAGTAAACTATGCAGGATTAGCATCTAGTAAATATTATGAGCTGGCAAAAAAGTATTTAAAAAACGGTGCAGGTGGCATGTTGAGTATAGAAATAAAAGGTGGTAAAGATGCTGCAGCTAAATTTATAAATGCACTACAATTGGTGAGTCATGTAGCAAACGTGGGCGATTCTAAAACACTTGCCATACATCCTGCATCTACTACGCACGAGCAGCTAAGCGAAGAGGAGCAAAAGCGCAGCGGTGTTACACCTGGTATGGTTCGTCTATCTACAGGTATAGAGCATATTGATGATATTATTGCAGATATAGCTCAAGCACTTGAAGCAAGTAAATAGATATTATGAGTCATAAAATTGAACAGCACACTTTTGTTTACATCGATGTATTCGAGTTGGAATCCGGTTTTAAATTACCCGGGTTTCAACTGGCATATACTACTATGGGCACATTAAATGAGGAGAAAACAAATGTGCTTTGGGTGTTTCATGCACTCACTGCCAATAGCAATGTAATAGAATGGTGGCCTGGGTTGGTTGGTAATAATAAGATTATTGATCCACAAAAGTATTTTGTCATTTGTGTAAATATGCCTGGCAGTTGCTATGGAAGTATTGGTCCGGTAAGTACCAATCCATCAGTGGAATCTTATTACCATACATTTCCTTTTTTTACAACAAGGGATATGGTAAATGCTTATAAATTATTAAAAGATAATTTGGGCATTAAAAAAGTCGCCATTGGTATAGGTGGAAGTATGGGTGGGCAACAATTATTAGAGTGGGCAATTATAGAACCTGAACTTTTTGATGTGATAATTCCCCTTGCAACCAATGCAAAGCACTCGCCATGGGGAATTGCTTTTAATGCAACACAGCGTATGGCAATTGAACAAGATAATACTTGGAAAAGTAAAACAGAAACTGCAGGCATAGAGGGTATGAAAGTAGCCCGTAGTATTGCGTTACTTTCCTATAGGCATTATGATACATACCAAAATACACAAACAGATATTGATGCAAATAAATTAGCAGATTACAAGAGTGAAAGCTATCAGCGCTATCAAGGCGAAAAACTAGCTACACGTTTTAATGCTTTTAGTTATTACTTTTTAAGTAAATCAATGGACGCCCACAATGTAGGTCGAAGTAGAGATTCAGTAGAAAGTGCATTGCAAAAAATTACTGCAAAAACATTCGTGATTGGTATAACAACAGATATTTTATTCCCTGTACAGGAACAAATTTATCTGTTTGAAAATATTGCAAATGCACATATGGAATTGATAAAATCACCGTATGGGCACGATGGCTTTTTAACAGAAGGGGAAAAGATAAACGAATTAATTTTAAACTTTATTAATAGCAACTAATGCAACAATTAAATATTGGGATTTTTGGTTTTGGATGTGTAGGACAGGGATTATATTTTGCTATCAATAACAGCACGGGAGTAAAAACTACCATCAAAAAAATTGTAGTAAAAGACAAGCATAAAAAACGAACCATAGGGGTAGAAAACTTTTCGTTTGATAAGCAAGATATATTGAACGACGAAGAAATAAATGTTGTAGTAGAACTGATAGATAATGCAGACGAAGCATTTGAGATAGTGAAAGAAGCCATCAAAAAAGGAAAACATGTGGTAACGGCAAACAAAAAAATGATAGCTACACATTTGCAAGAACTGTTAGCATTAAAAGATGCGCACAATGTTTCTTTCTTATACGAAGCTGCTGCATGTGGTAGTATTCCTGTAATAAGAACGTTAGAAGAATATTTTGACAATGAAGCGCTATTAAAAATTTCTGGGATATTCAATGGTACAACAAATTATATTCTTACCAAAGTTGTAAATGAAGGTATCACTTATGAGCAGGGGCTTGCAAGTGCACAAGAGAGTGGTTTTGCAGAGAGCGACCCTACAAACGATGTGGAAGGTTTTGATGCAATGTTTAAGACGGTTATCATTGCTTTGCATGGTTTTGGAATCATACTTAATCTAAATGATATTTTACGATTTGGTATAAGTACACTTCACCAAAAAGATATTGAATATGCTATCCGTAATTATTATAAAATCAAATTAGTTCCTACTATTACTAAACAAAATGACGGAAAGATAAATGCGTTTGTATTACCAAAATTTGTATCTGCTGATAGTCATTTGTATAAAGTGGACAATGAGTTTAATGGGGTACTTATTGACAGTCCATCAAGCGGAGAACAATTTTTCCTTGGGAGAGGCGCAGGCAGTCATCCTACAGGTGGTGCAGTGTTGTCAGACATTTCTGCATTGTCTTACGACTACAGTTATGAAAATAAAAAGCTTAAACAAGAAAAGGTATTGAGTTTTAGTAACGATGTAATTGTGAAAATATTTGTGAGTGCAAAAGATAAATCAATATTGGATAAAATTAATTTAAGTAGTGTAGAAGAAAATTTTGAGACAGTAAACTATTTTTATAAAATTGGCAATACAAATATTAATTCCCTAAAAGAAAATATTGAACAAGATGGAGTACGTAATAATATTTTTATGTCTGTAATTGGTTAAGTTTATCTAGTGAGGGAAAATTGATAAATTTTATACCGATTATAATCATTTATAGTTTAAAGTTAATTACAATCGGTACAATACCATCTAATGTTTCAACCTAGTTCTTTGCACTACTTATGAAATAAAGATGGTATTATATACTAGCTTGTAATGCTTGTTCAATATCATTTAAAATATCTTCCGGATGTTCTAACCCTACGGAAACCCTTATCAGACCTGCTGTTATTCCGACTTCTAGTCGTTCGGCATCGCTTAGTTTTGAATGCGTTGTAGATGCAGGATGCGATACAATGCTTCTACTATCTCCAAGGTTGTTTGTCATAGAAAGCATTTTTAATGCGTTCAAAAACTTTCGACCGTTTTCTACTCTACCTTTTATTTCGAAAGTGATAATACCACCACCATTACTCATTTGCTTATTTGCAATTTCGTATTGAGGGTGCGTAGATAGAAATGGATATTTTACCCAGTTTATATTTTTGTTGGTTTGCAAAGCAGTAGCAATTTTCCATGCACTGTCTGCATGTTTATCCATTCGTATAAATAAAGTCTCCAAACTTTTTGTAAGCACCCAAGCATTGAAGGGGCTCATGGATGGGCCAGTATTGCGAACAAAAAGGTACAATGGTTTTATCAATTCTTTTCTACCAACAACTACGCCACCCAATACACGCCCTTGCCCATCTATAAACTTTGTTGCAGAATGTATAACCAGATCGGCACCATATTTTATTGGTTGTTGTACTGCTGGCGTAGCAAAACAATTATCTACTACAAATAGAACATTATGTTTCTTACATAATGCTGCTATTAATTCAATGTCCACAATATCCAACCCTGGATTGGAAGGCGTTTCCACATACAACATTTTTGTATTTGGTTTTATCAATGCCTCTATACTTTCTGGCGCAGCCATATTAAAGTAGCTATATTCAATTCCCCATTTTGGTAAATATTTTGTAAGAATGGTATGGGTAGATCCAAACACAGCCGATGCAGATATGATATGGTCTTCCTTGTTTAAGAAAGTCATGAAGGTGCTGAACACAGCTGCCATGCCGGTTCCTGTGGCTATACCATCTTCGGCTCCTTCGAGGCTACACATTTTTTCTATAAACTCATCTACTGTAGGATTGGAAAACCGACTGTAAATATTAATGTCCAAACTATCATCTTCAAATGCGCTAGCCATTTCTTCTGCAGAATTGTACGTAAAACTTGAGGTTAAAAATAATGGCGTAGAATGTTCCATTTGGCTGGTGCGTTCTGTTTGTATTCGTACTGCATTTGTTTCTGGATGAAGAGACATATTCTGCTTTTATTAAGGGTATTAAAATTTAATTGTAGTCCCATTCACTTGCACACTCCAAGTAATGTCAGTACCAGATCTTCTTAGGGTCTCCGCAACGGAGCAATATTTTGTGATAGATAATTCTGCGGCTCTGTAAACTTTTGCTGGATCCGCTTCACCATCTACCTTAAATAGTAATTGCACGCTTTGCCATAACGATGGCTCTTTTCCTGTTTCTCTTTCGCCATCAATTTCAATTGCTAAAGCACTAAAATTTTGTCGTTGCTTTTTTAAAATACTTACTACATCTACACCACTGCAACCTGCTAGCGCTGCCAATAATGTTTGCATTGGTCTCATACCTGCACCGTGGCCTCCATCATCTACAGGGATGTCAATTTTCATTTGGTTGCCAGTTTTATCGGTAACCGTAAAGCCATAATCGGGGTGGGAGAGGGTTGCATTTATTAGTGGCATAGTTAATTATTGATTTGTATGATAAAGATAAGTACCAATATTTTTAAAATCGAATTTATAGATTCTCTGCTGCCCTTGCTTCTACTTCATATTTGTTGTTGTAATAACCTTTGCGCAAGCTCTCCCATAAATATTTAATGATAAAAACCAAGTAACCATACTCAGCAAATTGCTTTACGTGGCAAAGTTCGTGTTTTACCCAACACTCATCTGTTAAGAATTGCTTTTTTGTTGTGCCGTATAAATGAATTGTTTTTCCTAGCACCATTGCTACAGAAGTTGTTCTCAATTTCTTTGCTGCAATAGCTGCAATCCAAGAGTTTTCTTTTATGTAGAATGCAGACTTATTCATGCCACGCTGCTAGTACTTCGTCTGTGTGGTTTTTTGTATCTGGCTTGGAAATAATGTTTTTAATTTTTCCATCAGCATCAATTAAGAATGTGGTACGGTGAATTCCGTCATACGTTTTACCCATAAATTGTTTGGTTCCCCAAACGCCATATTTTTCTGCAATGCTAAGGTCTTCATCAGCAATTAGGGCGAAAGGAAGTTCATATTTTTCCTCAAATTTTTTATGTTTTTTTACAGGATCAGGACTAATACCAATAATCTCAAAACCATCTTGTATTAGGTTGCTATAATTATCTCGTAAGTTGCAGGCTTGGGCAGTGCACCCAGGTGTATCATCTTTTGGATAAAAATAAACAATCACATTTTTACCTTTATAATCTTTCAGTGATATAGCTTCTCCGTTTTGGTCTATTCCTTTAAATGCAGGGGCAGCTTTTCCTTTTTTTAAATTACCGAATGGTGGTAGGTTTGTTTCTTTAGCCATTGTTTAAGGGTTGTTGAAGAGTTAAATGTTGTTGAAGGGTTGAAAATTGTTGAATGTTGTTTAATTGTTTAGAAGGTTTAGGGGTTTAGATTGGATTTATTAGTGTAGCAAAATCTAAACGCCTAAACTTTCTAAACAAAAATAGCTAGTAAAATTAAGACTTCGCATATACTAAACAAAAATTCATTATCTCGTAAAATTATACGTTTGTTCTGTTTTATTTCCTACTTGATCTGTTACGGTTATTTTTAATTCATGCGATCCAGGTGGACAATATTCATCAAAATTATAAATAAAATTTACGCCTTTGTCATTGCTAAAACGCAGCCAATTGCCATCCAGTAAAGCTTCAAATTTTGTTATTTCTTCTGTATTGTCTTTTACCCTAAACAAGATTCTTTTTGCAGTTGCCATATTCATTCCGGTTTTAAAACCAATGGGCGTTACTATAGGGGCCTCTCTATCTATCATTAATTGAAAATTTCCAAACTCCCTAAACGATGCGGTGTACCAATCATTTTTATAGTTTGCTTTTGCAAAATCTTGTTTGTTACCAGTAAATCTTTTCATTACAATTTTGCCTGTATCCTCTACTGTAAAATTCTCTTTTATGCTCACCGGAAACATACACTGTACAGGAATAGATGTATTGTGCAATTGGTAAATATTTTTTCCCTCGGGTGAGGGTAATTCTTTGTAAACAAAATTAACGGTATCATAAATTGCATTTTCTGGCAAATAAAATTTTATCTTATTACTATCAAAAACATTGATGTACTTTGGAATAAATTTCTGAGTAGCTATGATAGAAGTTTTTGCAGCAATGAAAGTTGGGGGCAACAAAGGAAAAGCAAGTTGCGACTCATTGCCATTTGCATCTGCAACAATTATTTTAATGTTATGCGTATTTGTATCATTTATTGTTATAAGCCCAAGCGGATTAGTTGAGGTATAGATTTTTTCATCATTTCCAGGTAATGCAGAAAGATGTTGCACATAAGGGCCACCATTGGCTCTTAATTTATAATCAATGTGAGCATTTAAATACCTTGTTTCTGCATAGCTAATACCATCAATTTCAAATTTAGTTATCAGTTCTTCATTATCTAACACAGCCGCCGCATAAACGCCATTTGGGTTTGATGAACCGTTTGTTTTATCCTGCATAGAAAGTGCAAAACTTACTTTGTTTGAGGGCGCAATTATTTTACCGCCAATTACCTGGTAAACGCTATTTACTTTTTTAAGCCTATAAATTTTTGGCGATTGATTGTAAGTGCTTATGGTTCTATCATACACGGCAAGTCTAATTATTTCTGGCGGTACATTGTCCTGTATTGGTAAGCCAAACATCAGTGCATTGAGGCATTTGTCTGTTTTAGTATCTCTTATTTCGAAATGTGTGTGAGGACCTTGTGAACCCCCGGTGTTACCACTATTTGCAATAAAATCTCCTTGTTTTACCCGAAATAAATTTTCTGGAATATCCAAAAAAACACTCCACTGCTTTAAGTTATACTGCTGCTGGGTTATGTATTTTTCCAAAGTAGGTTCAAAGGCATTTAAATGAGCATACACTGTAGTGTAACCATTTGGATGGTTAATGTAAATGCACCTACCAAAACCATAAGGTTCTATTTTTACTTTTGCAATATAACCATCTGCACTGGCTAGTACTCGTACATTTTCATGTTGGTCTGTTCTACAATCCAATCCCATGTGGTAATGATTTGGGCGTAACTCTCCAAAGTTTGCTACAATGCCAATTTCATTGGCTGCCACAGGCCAAACAAAATAATTTTTCGGATAATTTTTTGGTGAAAATATTTGAGCTTGAGTGCCTATGGAAAAACTAATAAATAATAAAATACCTATAAAAAGCCTATTGGATTTGAATAATAACATCTGCAAATGTTGGTATTTTATTTTACAAAATGTTATAGATATAAATATCTTTTTTTGTGCACCCTTGTTGGGTAACATCATTAAAAACGACTGATCAAACCTAAGTACGAGCCAAGGCGTGGTCTTTGTCCTGCCGACACCTAGGCTATTAGGTTGTAGGGCGGCAGAACATTGGTTTAAGATTTGATCAACAACTTCGAAATTAACCATTAAAGATGTGCGTTATTTTATTTTTGATTGTTTTAGGACAATTTTTAATAGAGATGTTATAGCCTGTTGGTTTTGTATAATTATTTGTTGGTTGGCAATATTAAGTTGTAAAGTTTGCTGAAACAAATTGCATAAAGTTTCTACCCCCCCCCCGATATTTCGGGCTTTTGTATTAGTGCGGTATTATCTTCTCCCACACTATGGCTGTGATAATCGTTTAAAAACTCATTTGGGTTTATATTAAACTCATCTCTCAGGCTTTGCAATATCTGAAGGTTTAATTGGTAATTGTTGGTTTCTAATTTGCTGTAGGTAGATTGCTCAATATGCAGCCTTTTGCCCATTTCTACCTGCGATAATCCTAAATCTTTTCTTAGTTTTTTTAATCTATCAGCGTTAAACATGGTATGTAGGATTTTCATAAAGATATGCTGAAATGGAATATTTTTATTGCAAAAATTTCGACAATCTTAAATTTCTATTCAATTAAGAATTTTTTAAAAAGGTAAGGTTTTCCTAAAACCACAAATAAAATGAAAAAAATTATTTTACCGATTATTGCAATGGTAGTTATTTTACTCTTTTCATTTGCTAAGCGAAGTGAAGACTATGGCGTTACAAAAATTTCAGATAGAGAGTATGATGTAGCCGAAAATAATACGCTTCCAGAAGCAGTAAAAACAGAGATTTCTAATATAATCTCTTCTGCTTATGGCATTACTTTAAGTGAAACTTCTGACTATGAACTTGATTATCTTGAGAGAGCAAGTTCTTTAGTAAAGAATATTAAAATTGTAAAACTTATTTTTTAAACAATATTATAGTAAAAGAGATACAAAGCAATTTCACGTAAGATTTGCTGTAGTAGGATATGATGATGATGGAGGTGATGATGGAGAAGTAGATGTTCAAAGATTAAAAATAATCTTAAATACTTATTCAACACCTTAGAGAGTTTTCAAGGAAAATTATTAAAATGACATTAAAATCTAATTGGTATTCACAAAATAAAAAAAATATTATTATAGCAGTTGTTTTTCTTTATTTTTTTTATATTGTCTTAGGTGCTTTCGACTCAACTCTTCAAAGTCAATCGGAATTGTACGGTAAAAAATATGTACAGAACCAATTTATAAATTTTTTGCTTAACAATAAAATTACAAGTAGACTAAACAGATATACAGGATTAGAGGTTGGATATGGATATTTTGCTCCTAATGTAAGAGCTAAATTTTTTTTAGATATTGTAGTTGACTCAAATGTCATTTCTCCAAGATTTAACTCTTTTGAGGGAAAGATGAAATATGAAAATCAACTTGGCGAAATATTTTCCAATTTTTATGATAATGATACTACCTCTGAAATAACAATTTTAAAAAAGAAAGTTGATAATCTGAAGATTGTTAATATTGTTGAATATGCCTTAAAAACTAATAAAATAAAAAAATTTAATAAAATACAAGTCTTTGGATATTGTTTAGACAACAATTCACTCAAAGATTACAGAGAAGGTTTACTAGAAAAAAAACTTATTTTGAAAAAGATAGATCTTAAATAATGAATAGTACTAACGAATTAAAAGTTAACCGTACTTGGCTAACGTTTTTTAGGATTTCAATTCCATTACTTTGTTTTGTAGAATTATTTAGTTTTTGAAATGATTTTGATACTTTTTATTCTAATAGTGAATTAATTAAAACAGATATTGTAAATGCATCTACCGATAAAAATAGTTTATCATTATTGGACTTTTATAATTTTTTAAAATTAAAATTCAATTTATCAGCATCTTATTTACTTTATGTACGTTCGATTATATTAATATATTGTATAAGTTTAATTTTAGTTATTTTAGGGTTTCTTACTAAAATGAGTACCATCTTTTGTATTTTTTTTCAGCTTTTAATTACAAAATCATATCCTGAAATTCAATCAGGATATGATTATTTTACAACTCTATGCTTTTTCTATATTTTTATTTTTCCGACTAATCTAGAGTTTTCAATTGATAAAAAATTTAAAACAAAAAAGTTTTATATTTTTAATGAAAAGCAGTCATTAGCAATCATCAAAACACACGTTTGTATAATGTATTTTTTTGCTGGTTTTGATAAATTGCTTGGATATAATTGGAGAAACGGCGAGTCTATGTGGAGAGTGCTAACAGAATATAATGTGACTAACTTATTTGATTTTAAGAAATTGTATAGAACACCATTCTTTTTTATTACTGGTTGGCTAACAATCATTTTTGAGCTTCTTTATCCAATATTTATAAATTTAAAATTTACAAGAAATTTTTGGTTAATTTCTATAATCATAATGCATGCTTTAATTGCTTTATTTCTTGGACTTACTACTTTTTCATTAATTATGGTTATTTTAAATTTGACTGCATATTATTATCCATTTTTAAACATTTCAAATGAAAAAAAATAAA
>JANMFB010000087.1:0-20621 GCA_031377605.1 Ferruginibacter sp. | reverse complement strand
TAGACTCAAAACCATTTACCATATTGTCTAGTACTCTTACTTTAGCCGCTCCATTTTTTAATAAATACTCTGCTAAGTGACCACCAATAAATCCTGCGCCACCTGTTACTAAAAAATTTTTATCTGATAAACTCCCTTCGTGAAATACATTCATTCTAAATCTATTTAATTTTTGAAACTACCTTATTTCAAATGTTCTTGGTTTTCTTATTTGGTAATTGTATGATACTGTTTTTAAATGCTTAGAAAAAATTATAAACTCTTGTAAGCCCTGCTTTTTATAATATTTCTATAAGTACCTTTTAAATCGCATAACAATGCTGCAGGTTTGCTGATAGAAGCAAAATATGCATCATTAAAATCTTTATAAGCCGCATGTGGAACTGCTACGATTATAGCATCGTAATCTTTTCCAATTGTATCAGTTAATTCAAAACCATATTCATGGTTTAATTCTTCACTGCTTGCGTGAGGATCAGTAATATCTACGTTAAGTGAAAACGACTTTAATTCTTTTACAACATCTGCTACTTTACTGTTCCTTATATCGCTTACATTTTCTTTAAATGTGGCACCCATAACTAGTACTTTGGCATCTTTTATATTACCAGTGTGTTGTATTATATGTTGTAGTACTTTTTTAGCAACGTACCCAGCCATACCATCGTTAATATTTCTACCTGCGAGAATAACTTGGCTATCATATCCTAGCTCCTTGGATTTGTACGTAAGGTAATATGGATCTACACCAATACAATGCCCACCTACCAAGCCTGGCTGGAAACGAAGAAAATTCCATTTCGTTCCTGCAGCTTCCAATACTTCAAAAGTATTAATGTTCATTTTATCAAAAATAATAGACAACTCATTCATTAATGCAATGTTCAAATCTCGCTGTGTATTCTCAATAATTTTTGCTGCTTCTGCTACTTTTATTGAGGAAGCTCTATGCACACCTGCTTTTACAACAAGTTCATAAACTTTTGCAATCACATCCAAACTTTCCTCATCACATCCACTCACTACTTTTACAATAGTGGTAATGGTATGCTCTTTATCACCTGGATTTATTCTTTCTGGCGAGTAACCAATTTTATAATCAGTAACCATTTTCAAACCAGATAATTTTTCTATAACAGGTACACAATCTTCTTCCGTGCAGCCGGGGTAAACAGTACTTTCATACACAACATAATCTCCTTTCTTTATTACTTTGCCAATTGTTTCGCTTGCTCGTAGCACAGGAGTTAGGTCGGGTACATTGTGTTCATCTACAGGTGTAGGAACTGCAACTATAAAAAAGTTTGCTTGTCTGAGTAAATCTAAATCATTTGTAAATTCAATATCTGTTCCATCAAAAGCAGTTGAATCCAATTCTTTGCTCGGATCAATTTTATTTTGCATCATTTTTACTCGATCCGCATTAATATCAAACCCAATTACTTTTATTTTTTTTGCAAATTCAAGAGCAATAGGTAAGCCCACATATCCTAATCCAATTACTGCAAGCTTTACTTTTTTATCAATTATTTCTTTGTACACTTTGTTTGTTATAAGTTAAATGTTATTATTTAGATGTTATTATTTAAATGCTTTTAGTTAAACCCAGATGGTTATCGAACTTATTTGTTGTGAATTTTTGCTGCCATTTAAGACTTCATACTGATAACTAATAACGATTAACTTTCTCTACTTTTAACCCCAAAAATTAATCCTAAACGAATTCCTTCGGCAACTTCACTAGTTCTTCTTGTGGCAAGCTTTTGAAATACTCATATGTTATCTTTAATCCTTCTGCTCTTGTTACTTTTGGTGACCACCCAAGAATTTCTTTTGCTTTTGTAATATCTGGTTGTCTTTGTTTTGGATCATCTACCGGTAAAGTTTTGTAAACAATTTTTTGATTTGCTCCTGTCAATTTTAAAATTTCTTCTGCAAAATCCTTTAATGAAATCTCATCTGGATTTCCAATATTTACAGGTTGCGCATAATCGCTCATCAATAATTTGTAAATACCATCCACCAAATCATCTACATAGCAAAAACTCCTTGTTTGACTTCCATCACCAAAAACAGTTAAATCCTCACCACGTAATGCTTGACCAATAAAAGCAGGTAGTGCACGTCCATCATTTAGTCTCATTCTTGGCCCGTAAGTATTGAATATACGTATAATTCTTGTTTCTAAATGATGAAAAGTATGGTAAGCCATTGTGATAGCCTCTTGAAAACGTTTTGCTTCATCATAAACTCCTCGTGGACCTACAGGATTTACATTGCCCCAATATGCTTCCGTTTGTGGATGTACTTGTGGGTCACCATACACTTCACTAGTACTCGCAACTAATATTCTTGCATTTTTTGCTTTAGCCAGACCTAAACAATTATGTGTACCCAAAGAACCAACTTTTAAAGTTTGTATGGGGATTTTTAAATAATCTATTGGGCTTGCAGGTGATGCAAAGTGCAGTATGTAATCTATCGGTCCTGTTACATGAATAAATTTAGAAACATCATGATGATAAAATTCAAAATTGGATAGTTTGAATAAATGCTCAATATTTTTTAAATCTCCAGTAATTAGATTATCCATAGCGATGACATGGAAATCTTCTTTGATAAATCTATCGCAGAGGTGAGAGCCTAAAAATCCTGCTGCACCAGTAATGAGAATTCTTTTTTGCAAAATAAGTATGTTTTATGGTTGTGATATTTTTTTTCTTCCTATGCTTTCATAATGATATCCTAATGCTTTCATTTGGTCAGGTTCAAAAAGATTTCTACCATCAAAAATAATTTTTGATGGTAACTTTTCAGTTATCGTTTCAAAATTAGGTGTCCTAAATTCGTTCCATTCCGTTGCAATTATTAAAGCATTTGCATTTTCTAGCGCTTCATATTGGTTATTTGCAAAAATAATTTTATCGCCATAAATAGATTTTGTATTAGGCATTCCTTCAGGATCAAAAACTGAAACGGTAGCTCCGCTTGCGAGTAATTCATCTATCATATAAAATGCTGGAGCTTCTCTTACATCATCTGTGTTAGGTTTAAAAGCTAGTCCCCAGATAGCAAAATGTTTTCCAGTAAGGTCATCACCAAACATTGTTTTAATTTTTGGTATAAGATGTAACTTTTGTTTTTGATTTACATCCATCACCGCATCTAATATTTTAAAATCATAGTTTATATCATCTGCTGTTTTTGCAAGCGCTTGCACATCTTTAGGAAAACAGCTTCCACCGTATCCTATGCCTGGAAACAAAAATCTTTTTCCAATTCTCTCGTCGCTACCTATTCCTTTGCGTACCATATCTACATCGGCTCCCAACCTTTCACACATTTGTGCTATCTCATTCATGAAAGTGATTTTCACCGCTAAAAATGCATTCGCAGCATATTTTGTAAGCTCTGCACTACTTTCATCCATAAAAATTACAGGATTTCCTTGCCTTACAAAAGGTGCATATAAGTCATTCATTATTTTAATTGCACGTTCTGATCTAGTTCCTATTACAACTCTATCAGGTTTCATGAAATCATCTACTGCAACACCTTCTCTTAAGAACTCTGGATTACTAACTACATCAAAAGTATGTGCAATTGCATCTGATCCACTTTTTAAAATAGCGGTACGTACTTTTTCTGCTGTGCCTACTGGTACAGTACTTTTATCAATGATAACTTTATAATCGGATGGTTGCATCAGTTTACCTAAATCATCAGCAACTCCAAGGATGTATTTCAAATCTGCTTCACCATTTTCTCCTGGAGGAGTTGGTAAAGCAAGAAAAATAATTTCAGCATCTTTTACTGCTTCTTTTAATGAAGTTGTAAATCTTAAACGATTCTCCTTTTGATTTCTTAAAAAGATTTTTTCCAAGCCAGGTTCGTAAATCGTAATTGTACCTGAAGATAATTTTTCAATTTTAGACTGATCAATATCCACACAGGTTACCGTATTTCCTGTCTCAGCAAAACAAGTTCCTGTTACCAAACCTACATATCCTGTTCCTACTACTGCAATTTTCATTTTTTAATTAAGTTATTTGTTAAAGGTTTTTAGTTATTTTTTAATAATTATTAGTCCTAGATAGTTTGTTATTCTAAATTTACTTTATTCTTGGTTGTTTTTTATTTTTTTTAAATAATTGATATATCCATTTATAAGTACAATACAGTTTAACGTTTGAGTCTTTTAATTTCAAATTCAATTTTATCCATATAGCTTTCTTCCACTGCTAATAATAAATGGTCTATGACTTCGAATAATGACCATCTTTATATTATACAAAATTGTATATTTTCCTGATAGTGAAACCTTCCATATCCCTTTGCAATGTTATTTGTAACTGAGCGAAGGCAGCGAATCATTTGGTCTTTTAGTTTGTATTCTTCCGTCTTAGGCAAAGTTTCAAGAAATATTTTTAAACTTTATCTTAATTGAAAAGCCTCCTGACAACATTTCAATTCCTCAAATGATTTTAAGCTCTCCATATTTAAATGTACTAATAACAATAAACGCTTATCCATTCACAAACTCCAAAACTTTACTCACAATAAAATCTTGCTGTTCTTTTTCTAGCTCAGTATGCATGGGCAATGAAATTACTCTTTCTGTTAGCCAATCTGTATCAGGTAAATGATAATCACTACCGCCAAATGCTTCAAACATTTTTTGCTTGTGTGCAGGTATAGGGTAGTAAATCATAGACGGAATTTGTTGGTCTGCTAAATATTTACTTAAAGCATCTCTATCTACTCCATTTAGTGTTAAAGTATATTGATGAAA
Source organism: Ferruginibacter sp. (assembly GCA_031377605.1). Taxonomy (GTDB): domain Bacteria; phylum Bacteroidota; class Bacteroidia; order Chitinophagales; family Chitinophagaceae; genus Ferruginibacter. The sequence continues at coordinate 15,829 of JANMFB010000087.1, read as the reverse complement.
AACATGATTGTTATTTGCAGCTCGAAAAGGAACAGTTATTTTTTTGTTACCCGCAAAGGCAGCATCGTAGTAATCCGCAGCTTGGCGACGAGCAGCAATATACTCATCTAATTTTTTTAATTTAATATCGAGTATGGCAGCTTGTAAAGTATCTAGGCGAGAGTTGCATCCAATAACATCATGATGGTATTGTTTGCTTTGACCATGAGATGCAATCATTTTTAGTTGTTGTGCCAGTGCATCATCGTTTGTAAATATAGCCCCACCATCTCCATAAGCCCCAAGGTTTTTGGACGGATAGAATGATGTACAACCTATATGACCAATACTTCCTGTTCTCTTTTTTGTGCCGTCGGAAAAAGTGTAATCATTTCCTATACCCTGTGCATTATCTTCAATTACAAATAAATTATGCTTTGCAGCAATCTGCATAATTGTTTCCATATCCGCAGCATGTCCGTATAAATGTACAGGAACAATAGCTTTTGTTTTTGGGGTAATCGCTTTTTCTATAACTGCAGGGTCTATGCAAAATGTTTTTTTGTTTACCTCTACAAATATCGGCTTTATACCAAGTAATGCTGCTACTTCTACTGTAGCTATGTAAGTAAATGATGGAGTTATTACTTCATCTCCGGCCTTTAATCCAAGTGCCATCATGGCAATTTGCAAAGCATCTGTTCCATTTGCGCAAGGAATTACATGCTTGCTATTGTGATACGCTGCTAGGTTATTTGCGAAATTAGTAACAACCTCACCACCAATAAATCGAGAGCTTTCCAATACCCCAATTACTGCCTCATCCACTTCTTTTTTTATCTTATGATACTGGGTTTTAGTATCTACCATTTGAATTTGATTCATGTGATTTTATTTATAGTATGTTCTAAATTGTTTGCTCCATATTCGTTGTAATCTGCCAAAAATAGATATTATTATAAAAGGCTATTTTTTGGGCTGCGAAGATACAAATTTGAAGGCAGAAAATTATCGCACAAGATATTTGCTTGGTGAGGAATTTTGCCGTTACATTTGCTTCAAAATAAAGCTATTGTCACTTTTCTTATATAATATTTTTATTATACTCTATAAGCTAGGTATAAGAGTAGCAGCATTCCGTAGTCCAAAGGCGAAATTGTGGCTTATAGGTAGGGAAGATTTAATTAGCAAATTAGAAAGCTGGCGAGCACAATTAAATGAGGATGAAAAAATAATTTGGGTTCATTGTGCTAGCCTTGGTGAGTTTGAACAAGGAAGGCCAATTATAGAAGCTATTAAAAACGATTTTTCGAGTTATAAGATTTTGCTTACTTTTTTTTCGCCTAGTGGATACGAAATAAGGAAGGAATATAAGCTAGCAGACGGAGTTTTTTATTTGCCGATGGATGGTAAAATGGCAGCAAATAAATTTATTGATATTGTAAGACCTACAGCAGTAATTTGGGTTAAGTATGAATATTGGTATTATTTTTTAACGACATTAAAACAAAGGGGAATTCCAGTTTTTTTAGTGTCGGCAATATTTAGAAAAAGCCAGCCTTTTTTTAGGTGGTATAGCGGATTGTGGAAAGAAATGCTCTATAGTTTTTCGCAAATTTTTGTTCAAAATGAAACTTCAGAAAAATTGTTAGCGCATATTGGAATTGCTTCAAATACAATTTTGGCAGGTGATACAAGGTTTGATAGAGTTATTTCTATTGCTAAGAGTAATGAACAACTCAATGAATCAATCATTAACTTTTGTGCAAATTATAAAGTACTTGTTGCTGGTAGTACTTGGCTTGAGGATGAAGAGATATTGGTACACTATGCAAAAGTTCATCCACATATAAAATTCATTATTGCACCCCACGAAATTGATGAGGAAAGAATGCAGGAGGTTAAAAAAGTTTTTAATGGTGCTATATTATTTTCTGAAATAAGAGAGAGAGATTTATCCAAACAAATCTTAATCATTGATAACATTGGGATGCTTTCACAACTCTATAAAAATGCCGATATAGCCTATATTGGAGGAGGATTTAATGATACAGGTATTCACAATATTTTGGAAGCTGCTGTTTATGGAAAGCCTGTTGTTTTCGGGCCTGAATATGAAAATTTTTCTGAAGCTATAGCCTTGGTAGATAAAGGAGGGGCATTTTCTGTTGAAAATGCTTTAGAGTTAGAAGCTCTGCTAGATAAACTTTTTGGAGATGAAAAATACAAGGAAAATGCTTCTCAAATTAGTAAAGACTATGTAACAAGCATGCAAGGTGCTACAAATAAAATCATAAAGCATCTCTACGAAAAGCGTCTCCTCACTAATTGATCAAACTGTTTTACAGTGGTATAATTTTCGTCCCACCCTAACCGAAGCTTTAATTCTCTTCTTATCCAAAATTCTGCTTCACCATAAATATCAAAAGAATTTATAGTCTTAATACTTTTTTCGTACATGGCTTCATCGCCTCTAAATAGTTCGTTCACATAAAGAAAACGTTCATTGATACCAATCGCTTTCTTTAAATCCTTTATGGGGCTATCTTGTAAGGCATCTGCTACTTCATTTTGTTTTGGTTTTAGTAAATCATTTATGGATGTCACTTGTGCATTTGTTATGGCTTCGTTTAGTTCTTTTGCAACAGGAGTTTGTTTATTTAATTCATTTGTATCATGTAGAAATGATTTTTGTTCATTTGCAGGGAGGGTGTTTCTTTTCTCTTCCTCTATGTTTTTCCTGTTTGCAAAAGTTGGTATTTCGTCTATTTCTTCAAAAGCAACTGCAGGTCTATTTTGAGAAGCAATAGTAGTTTTTTCCGCGGCGTTCTTTTTTATTTCCTCTAATTCAGCTTCCAGTTCATCTTCGTCTATTTGAAGTACTTCTATTGTTTTTTCCTCTTCCAATACCTCATTACTAGCTGTAGCTACTTTTGGTGGAATTGTATGTTTTGAAATAGTTATTGCCGTATTATTTGTTTCATTTATAACATTTGGTGGTGTTATATTTCTTAAATGTAGGAGCTCTGACTCTAACATTTTTACAGTATTAAGCAATTCATTAATAGACGCTTTTTCTTGTATCTTTTTGGCTAATACATTACTAAGTGTTTCCACACGTTCCATAATTTGCAGTTTTTAATATTATTCAAAGGATAATTTCCAAAGTATTTGTTTTGCCTTTCGGCAATAATCACCAATCTTTGCAATCTTGCTATAAAGTTAAGCAACACAATTATAAAAATTAGATTAATGTTTATAGAACCAAATTTAAGAGGCGATAAAAAAGGATGGATAGAGGTTATTTGCGGAAGTATGTTTAGTGGGAAAACAGAGGAACTTATTCGTAGATTGAAACGGGTAAAAATTGCAAACCTAAGTGTAGAAATTTTCAAACCTGCAATAGACGTGCGTTACGATGACATAAAAATTGTAAGTCACGATACAAATTCTATACACAGCACACCAGTTGAAAATGCACATGCTATCCTATTATTGGCACAAAATGTAGATGTTGTAGGAATAGATGAAGCACAATTTTTTGATGCAGAAATTGCTTACGTATGCGAACAACTAGCACTTAAAGGTGTTAGGGTAATTGTGGCGGGCTTGGATATGGACTACCAAGGAAAACCTTTTGGGCAAATGCCGAACCTTCTTGCAGTAGCAGATTATATTACAAAATTGCATGCTATTTGTATGAAATGCGGTGGTATGGCAAGTATTTCTTTCAGGAAAATTGCTACTGGCGGCCAGGTATTATTGGGCGAAAAAGATATTTACGAGCCACGTTGCAGAGAATGTGCTCAAGATAATTAATCATTTATAATTTATAACTCATTTGACCAAACGCATCATAGCCTTACTTAAAAAAGACATCATTTTAGAGCTACGCAGCCAGCATGCTTTCTATGGTATTTTGTTGTACATCGCTTCTACTGTTTTTGTATTATTTCTTGCACTGCCCGATGGCCCTGATGCAATTATTTGGAATGCGCTTTTTTGGGTTATTCAATTATTTGTTTGTGTAAATACTGTTGCAAAAAGCTTCCTTGGCGAAAGTAGGGGGCAAATGCTTTATTATTATTCAATTGCCTCCCCCGTAGAATTTATTATTGCTAAATTATTATTCAATATCATACTTATGCTTATTATGAGTTCTATAAGTTTGTTGTTGTTTTTTATGTTTCTTACTAATCCTACAATAAATACTTTTAAGTTTGTGGGTATTGTTTTACTAGGTGGCACAAGTATTAGTCTCACTTTCTCCCTAATGAGTGCCATAGCCGCAAAGGCGCAACAAAACGCTGCCCTTATTGCCATACTTGGTTTTCCGGTTATTTTACCGCAGTTGCTTTTACTCATGCGCTTAAGTAAATCTGGCTTTGCAGAAGTATTTAGAGATGGCGCTGTATTGCAACTTGCAGGGCTTATTGTAGGGTTAGATGTGTTGGTATTTGTATTAGCGGTTGTGTTGTTTCCTTTTCTTTGGAAGGAGTAAGGCAAGGAATTGAATAACCGCTAATTTTACTTTTTTTAGGATAAACTTAAATAAATATGAAAACTATTGGTCTCGTAGGCGGCACAGGTTGGGTTTCTACTTTAGATTATTACCGTTATTTTAATGAGTTGGTTTATAAACATACCAATGGAGAAAGTACTGCTGAAGTAATTATAAACTCGGTAAATTATCCTGCAATAGCGAAACTTACAGCCGCAGGCAAGTGGGATGAAATTGCTGTCATTATTTGTAATGCGGCAGTTTTATTAGAGAAAGCAGGAGCGGCATGTGTTATGCTAGGTGCAAATACTATGCACCATATAACTCCACAAGTAAAAGAAAAAATAAATATTCCTTTTATTCATATAGCTGAAGAAACGGGAAAAGAAATTCTAAAAAAGGGAATAAAAAAAGTTGGGCTTCTTGGTACAAAATATACCATGCAGTTGTCCTTTTTTAAAGATGTGCTAGCAAGCCAAGGGATAGAAACCATTATTCCTAACGAAGCTGATGTAGAAACAATAAATGAGGGCATTTACAAAGAGCTTGCTTTTGGGATAATAACTGAACAAAATAGAAGGAACTATTTACACATTATGGATAAATTAAAAGCTGAAGGTGCAGGAGGAATTATTTTAGGTTGTACAGAAATTCCATTGCTTATTAAAGAAATTGATTTTGATTTACCGTTGTTTGATACTACTTTTATTCATGCCAATGCTGCAGTTAATTTTTCGTTGAGCATTTAGCTTAAATTCGTTTTATCATTTCACTCAATAAAAAAATCAGAAGTAATGAAAAAATTATTTTTAAATTTCCTTTTTACAGGTATAGTAACATTAGCATTTGCTCAAACCGAAATAAAAAGTATTTCAATACCTGATACTACAAAAAAAGTCCAAAAGATGGAAATGGCTTGTGGTCAGTGTAAGTTTAATATGGCTGGTAATGGTTGTAGCCTTGCTGTAAAAATAGAAGGTAAAGCTTATTTTGTAGATGGAGCAGGTATAAATGATTTTGGAGATGCACATGCCCAGGATGGATTTTGCGAAGCTATACGAAAAGGCGAAGGGCAGGGAGAAATTATAAATGGGAGGTTTAAAGCTAGCTACCTAAAGTTGACAAAATAATTTTCAGTTTTGTTGTACTAATTGATTTTTATTTTAAGTTTCTAATCCTTCGCTCCTCATTTAATTTATCATATCTAACAATAAAATACTGACTTTTACCAATTCACAAACAATCATTCCCCTTATCTTTGCAACCTCAACAAATTGATGTCTTTTCTGTGAAGAAAAACTGGTGGAAAATATTATCCTTTGCCCTGCTCATCTACACTGTGGTTGCAGGTTTCTTACTCAAAGTTCCTAGATTGCCTATACTAAACGAAACTATCCGTAATATGTATTTCCATGTATGTATGTGGATGGGAATGATGGTGCTTTTTTGCCTAAGTGTTTATCATAGCGTAATGTATCTCAATAAACAGCAACACCAATATGATATCAAAGCATCTAGCTACGCCACATTAGGGTGTGTTTTCGGCATACTTGGTTATATTACAGGTACAGAATGGGTTTCCGTAACATGGATTACAGACCAAAGTCAATCATTTTCAACCGTATTAAAGGAACCTAAACTAATTGGGGCAGCCATTGCATTGCTTATTTATGGAGCATACTTTGTGCTCCGTGGTTCATTTATTGATATTGACAAAAGGAGCAGGGTAAGTGCAGTATATAATATTTTTGCATTTGCTATGTTGTTTCCATCTATATGGATTATCCCGAGATTAGTAGGTAGTTTGCATCCCGGGGCACCTGGTAGTGAAACTGGAAACCCTGCGCTAGATAAAAATGACATGGATTCAGGTATGAGAGCAATTTTTTACCCCGCCGTTATTGGTTGGACATTGCTTGGAGTATGGATAGCAACATTAAAAATTAGAATAGAATTATTAAGAGATAAAAGTTTAATCAATGGATAGTTTGTACAAGATATTTCAAAAGCTTACGTTTGTTTTGTTGGGTTTATTCATAAGCTCTGTTTCGTTTGCACAAACTAAAGAAGTAGAAATGGCAGATACAATGAGAAGTAATGGAAAAATTTATATTGTGGTGGCTGTTTGTCTAACTATTTTGGTTGGCTTGTTTTTGTATGTATTTTCTTTAGATAGAAAAATATCTAAACTAGAAAAATAAATTTGTATTAAAAAGAGTGTTGAGGTAATATGCCTCATTTTTATTAACAACGATTGCTAAAAAATTAACATCATGAGTTCAAATTCAAATTACAGCTTCTTTCAAAGTGTAGAGAGAAGTTTTGACAAAGCAGCTAAGTACACCAAAGTAGACCATGGTCTTTTGGAACAAATTAAAGCATGTAATAGTGTTTTACAAATGCGTTTTCCTGTTAAAAGAGATGATGGAACTATCGAAGTTATTGAAGCCTACCGTGTACAACACAGTCATCATAAAAGTCCGTGTAAAGGTGGTATTCGGTTTAGTGATGAAGTGAACCAAGATGAAGTAATGGCACTTGCATCTTTAATGACTTATAAATGCGCTATTGTAAATGTTCCATTTGGTGGAGCTAAAGGCGGTATAAAAATTAATCCAAGAAATTATTCTACCTATGAGTTAGAGAAAATAACTCGTCGTTATACTGCTGAGCTTGTAAAGAAAAATTTTATAGGCCCTGGTATAGATGTACCTGCACCTGATTATGGAACGGGAGCTAGAGAAATGAGTTGGATTGTGGATACTTACCAATCATTGAAGCCCGGAGAAATAGATGCTGCAGGTTGTGTAACAGGAAAGCCAGTAACCCAAGGTGGTGTTCGTGGTCGTACAGAAGCTACAGGTTTGGGTGTGTACTTTGGTATTCGTGAAGTATGTAATATGCCTGAAGTAATGAAGAAATTAGGACTTGAAATAGGACTAAAAGATAAAACAGTTGTGGTACAAGGATTAGGTAATGTGGGTTATCACTCTGCAAAATTCTTTAGAGAAGGTGGAGCAAAAGTGGTTGGCCTTGCTGAGTACGAAGGGGCTATATATAATGCAGATGGCTTGAACGAGGAAGAAGTATTCAATCATAGAAAAGCAACAGGTTCAATTTTGAATTTCCCAGGAGCAACAAACCTTTCCAAAAATACAGACGCATTGGAGCTGGACTGTGATATTCTTATACCTGCAGCATTGGAAAATGTTATTAATGCCGAAAATGCACCAAGGGTAAAAGCAAAAATAATTGGTGAAGCTGCAAATGGTCCTTGTACTCCTGAGGCTGATGAAGTGTTTCAGCAAAAAGGTATTTTATGTGTACCTGATATGTATTTGAATGCAGGTGGTGTAACAGTTAGTTATTTTGAGTGGTTAAAAAATCTTAGCCACGTTCGTTATGGCCGTATGGAAAAGCGTTTCACAGAAAATTTGAATGGACATATACTTTCTCAAATAGAAACCCTTACAGGTAAAAAAGTGAGTGATAGCGAAAGGGCTTTCATTTTACATGGTCCGGAAGAAGTAGATCTAGTACATAGTGGATTAGAAGAATCTATGATTACTGCTACAAGAGAAATTATGGAAATATGGTTAAATAATCCTGCAATACCTGATATGCGTACAGCGGCTTATGTAAATGCAATTAATAAAGTTGCCACTAGTTATGGTGAGTTAGGAATTTTCCCTTAATAATTTTCAAGATATATATTTTAAGCTCCGTCTCGTTGTTATAGCGAGATGGGCTTTTTATGTAGGCGGTATTTAGGTATCATCGTCATCCCTAACATCTTCTGGCATTCCTTCTTTTTTGTGGTAGGAAGAATATATTATAGAACCCACTATGCAAAATACAATTACAGCTAACGATACCCATTCTGGTAAGTGTAAATATTTTTTATCTACGCCAACTTTTTCTAGTATTGGCAATAGCATTTTTAAGCCAATAAATAACAATACGATGGCAATTCCTTCTTGTAAATAATCAAATTTGGAAGCTGCTCCTCTCAGTAAAAAGAATAAACTACGTAGCCCAAGCACCGCAAAAATATTCGAAGAATAAATAAGCATTTTTTTACTAGGGTCAGGTATTATAGAAAAAACTGCAGGTATAGAGTCTATAGCAAATACAATATCAATAAGGCCTAGCATAACAACCACCATAGCTAGTTTTGTAAAAAAGAGTTTGCCGTCTTTTCTGATAGTAAGATTGCCTTCGGCATCGTCTGTTACTGTACGCATAAGTTTACTTAGAAATTTGTATGCCCAATTTGTTTCAGGATTAAATTCATCGTCTTCATTACTATTAAACATTTTTACACCTGTGAACACAAGGAAAATACCAAAAAGGTACATTATCCAACCAAATTTTGCTACCAATTCACTGCCTATAGCAATGAAGATTATTCTAAAAAAAATTGCCATCAAAATCCCCAACAATAACACACGAGAATAGTTTTTTTCTTCAACCTTAAAAAAAGAAAAAATAATGATGAACACAAAAATATTATCTATGGAGAGTGACCATTCTAACAGGTATGCTGAAATGTACAAGACTGCATCTTTTTTCCCATTACCTCCTTCATTTTGCCACCAAAGAAATGCGCAAAATAAAAAAGACAATGCTACCCAAAATATGGTTTGCGTGATGGCAGTTTTTAAACTTATTTTTTCATTTTTCTTACTCAGCAATCCTAAATCGAATATTAATGCAACAATAATAACGCAAGTAAATACCAAATATATTAGTTGATGTTTATCCATAATTTATTTAGCATATTTTCTTTTACGTAGCCATTGAAATAATAAGGCAAAAAAGATTACAATAGCTATTGGTAATACAATATTTATAACTTGCCAGTAAGTCTTTTGATTTGTAGTCTTTTTATTATCGAGTAATTTTGCTGTATAGTCTTTAGCTTTAGCTTCGCTTAATCCGTTTTCATTTATTAAATAATCTAGGCAGTTTTGTAAAAAAGCTTTGTTTGCAAAAGGAAACTCTCTCTGAGTGCCAATAGTATATTTGTTCATTCCCATTGGTATGGGATTTCCTTTTACAATTTCATTTAAGACGATATCGCCATCACTTACCACAATCATTTTATTATTTGTTACACATTTGGGCAAGTAGCCCATGTTGTATGTCTCCATACTATCTCGCATAGCCTCAGATAGTCTGTTTGCATAAAGCGAATTAAACTTGCCTTCTAGCAAAACCGCAGTAGCAATATTGCTTTTTTTAAATTTATCATCTTCTGGTGATGTCACATTTTCTGTTGCACTCACTATTGCCGGAGACCCAATCGTTCGTGCATTGTTAGATGAACTTAAGAGAATCGTTTTTTGTATGCCTTCGGCTTCAATGGTGTCTAAACTGTTTACAAATTTGCCCACTACAAATCCTAAACCTTTATTTATCGGGTGGTTGTTCTTAGATTCCATAACAGGAAAATAATTCCATGGTAATAATTCGAATTGTTGATTTCCATTCACATCAAATGGTAGTGCGTCGCATTGCAAATCCATCAACAAATCTGCATTAATCCTTACGCCATAATTAAAGAAAAGTTCGTTTATTTCTAGGTTTCTATCAAACACTGTCACTTCATTTTTTAATTGAATGCTATCCATTTCTGCATTTAATCTGTCTGCAAAAAGTAGAATCTTTCCTCCGTTCATTACATATTGATCTAATTTTAATTTTTCGTATTCTGTAAAACCTATTGTTGGTTTCACTATTACCAATGCTTTAAATGATTGAGGAATAAATTGAGGTCCACTAATATCTAGGGTGAATAATTTGTAATCTTTTCGTAGTACATTTTCGGTAAAGTCATACGTATTGTAGCCTACAGGCTCCCCATTACCCAATGCATAGCCAATCATTGGCTTTTCTGTTTGGGTTACTTTGGCTATTGCATCTGCAAATCTAAATTCCAATAAAGCCTCAGCACTATTTAATTCATTAAAATTGATGAGAGGAGTATTTCCTTTGTATATTTCTATAGTCTGTGTATTGTCTTTATAATGCACCCAAGCAAAAGGGAAAACAAATTGTTGTTGTTGCCCTTCCTTTACTTGGCTAGTAAGGTTTATAGGATAAAAACCTACGGCACTTAAACTGTCTGCATAAGTAACCTCTGTACCTGGTATTTTTTCGTCCGGGCTTATAAAATTGTATCGAATTTTATTGCCTGCTACTTCTTTAAATTCCCTCAGTAAATCATTGCTAGAAGATGCCAATTGTCTAAAACCTGACGGGTAATTTCCTTTTAAGAAAATATCTACAGTTATAGGCGCATCAATTTTTTTAAGTAGTTTTTTTGTAGCGTTACTTAGTGTGAATCTTTTTTCGTTGGTAAGGTCTATTCTACTGTGAAATTTGGAAGCTGCCCAGTTGAGTATTATGAGTAAACACAACACTATTACAAACCAAAATTTATTATTGAGTATTTTGCCAATCATTATTTTCTACGAATATTTTTTACAGTAATTAACAATGAAAAGAAAATAATGCTAAAGAAGTAAACTAAATCTCTAGTATCTATAACCCCTCTGCTTATACTTTTATAATGAAAATCTATACCGAGCATTTCTAAATAATAATCTGCACCATTGGCAAAAAAAGGAACTTTACTTATTGCATTGAAACCATAATACAAACTAAGGCAAACCATGCCACTCAATAAAAAAGCAATAACTGCATTGTTTGTAAATCCACTACAGCAAAGACTTATAGAGGCGAATGTAGCTGCTAAATGAAATAAACCTACATAACTCCCTGCTATACCACCACTATCAATATTACCTTGTGTGCTCAATGTCTTTATGCAAATTATATAAATGAATGTGGGTAGGATAACGAACAAAATCACTAATAAAATTGCTGCATATTTACCATTAACAATTTGCCAAGCAGAAATAGGTTTTGTTTTTAGTAATTCAAATGTTCCTGTTTTATATTCTTCTGACAAGGAATGCATGCTTATGGCTGGTACTAGAAATAATAAAACCCATGGTGCTAGTTCAAAAAAATTATCAAGCGTAGCATAATTGTTTTCTAAAATACTGCTACTTGGAATAACAAATAAAAATAAACCACAAATAAGCATAAACAATACTATGGCAATATACCCTGTGAGATTGCTAAAAAACCTGTTGAGTTCTTTTTTACAAATACTAATCATATTACTTAAAGTTGATGCAATTTAAAGGTTCTGAGGTAAATTAGGTAAGAAAGACATCGATATCTAATCAAAAAACAAAGGTCAATTCTCCCTAAAATCATCTTTCACTATTTTGTTTGGACCCTTGGAACCTATTCTGCTTTTCTTTTTGCAATCATAATCAGTCTTGGACTATTGTTTTCATTATAGGCATTAAAATTATAATTGCCATATACTTCTTGTATTTCTAATCCCTGCTTTGCAAACATTGTTTCAAAATCTGATAAAGTGAACTTACGGACTTTCTCTGTAAAGCTTAATGGAATATTGAGTGCTTCATCTTGCACAACTATTTTTTTATGAAAATGTAATTCGTCACTCCATTTGCTAATAGTATAAGTTGTAGTTCCTATACTTAAATTATTTTCTGCAACCATATTATCTACAGAAAATTTTACATTCAAATAATCCATTACAAAAAGTCCATTTGGTTTTATAGCTTTTGAAATACTAGCAATGGCATTGTCATGTTCGTGCTGCGTTTTAAAATAGCCAAAACTTGTAAAAAAATTAAAAACTATATCAAAGTAGTTTATCCAAAAAGGCATACGCATGTCATGTTCGTAAAAATGCAATGAGTCAGATTCAGATTTAAGCGCCTCTGTAATACTTTCGCTGCTTAAATCTATACCTGTTACATCAAATCCTTTGCCTGCCAATTGCATCGAATGGCGTCCCTTGCCACATGCTACATCAAGCATACGTGACGCTGCAATTGGCTGCAAATGACCTACCAATTTATCAATAAAATTTGCTGCTTCTTGTTCATCTCTGTGTGAATAGAGCTGGTGGTAATAGGAGGAATTGAACCAATCTTCGAACCATTTATCTGACATTGGACAAATGTAGGGCATATTTTTTTTCTACAAAACCTAAATGCGATATTTAGAACGTCATTATTTGTTCAGTTTTCAGCAGTGGTAACACTATCCACTACAATTGCTCGGCTTCGTGCCTCAGCCTGTGGGCTTTTTACTTCTATCGGGGGTAGTATTTCATCTTTTTATCTTTATTCAATATTTTTATCCCGCTTGTTATACCCTTAATGCTACATTTCTCAATAAAATAGATTTTGTACATTTGCCATCCCTAAAAGAATTCAGCGTATGGCATTAATAAAAAGCATCTCAGGTATACGAGGCACTGTGGGAGGCAAACCAGATGAAAACCTTACACCACTTGACGTAGTAAAATTTACTGCAGCTTATGGAACATGGCTTAAAACACAATCCAAAGGAAAAAATAAAAAAGTTGTAATAGGAAGAGATGGGCGTATTAGTGGTATGATGGTAAAAAATATTGTAAGCTCTACTTTAAGTGCATTGGGAATTGATGTGATAGATACAGATTATAGTACAACGCCCACAGTTGAAGTGGCCGTAAAAAAATTGAAAGCTGATGGCGGTATTATTCTAACTGCAAGCCACAATCCAAAAGAATGGAATGCTTTGAAATTATTGAATAAACATGGTGAATTTATAAGCGGAGCGGAGGGAGAAACCATTTTGCAAATTGCCGCTTCTGAAACATTTGACTTTGTTACTGTCGATAATCTGGGTATAATAAGCAATGATGATACAACGTTGCAAGCACATATTGATGCAATATTGGCGCATAAATTCGTAGATATTAATGCCATAGCGAATGCTAATTTCTCTATTGTAGCAGATGTTGTAAACAGCACAGGATCCATAGCAATTCCTTTATTATTAAACCAATTGGGTGTAAAAAAATATACCATTATTCACGGAGAGATTACAGGTGATTTTGCCCACAATCCGGAGCCATTACCTGAGAATTTGGTTAGTCTAAGTAGGGAAGTTGTATCACAAAAAGCATCACTTGGTATAGCTGTAGATCCTGATGTGGATAGGCTTTGCTTTGTTTGCGAAGATGGTAGTATGTTTGGAGAAGAATACACTTTGGTAGCTGTAGCAGATTATATGCTTGGTTTAAAAAAGGGAAATACGGTGAGCAATATGTCATCTACCAGAGCTTTAAAAGATGTAACCATAAAACATGGTGGGGAGTATTTTGCAAGTGCAGTAGGAGAAGTGAATGTGGTAAATAAAATGAAAGAAGTGAAAGCAGTTATTGGTGGTGAAGGGAATGGCGGAATTATTGTTCCCGATTTGCATTATGGAAGAGACGCATTGATTGGAATTGCATTATTTCTTACACAGCTTGCAAAAAGCGGTAAGACTACTTTGCAATTACGCAAAACCTACCCAGATTATTTTATGAGTAAGAATAAAATAACGCTTACGGCAGGTGTAGATGTAAAAGATATTTTTAAAAAAATTAAGGAAAAATACAAGCACCAGCCTATCAATACAGATGATGGGTTGAAAATAGAGTTTGAAAATGATTGGGTTCATTTGCGCACAAGCAATACAGAACCAATTATCCGCATTTATGCCGAAAGTAATTTGGCTATTACTGCAGATAATATTGCATTAAGGTTAATGAAGGATATTAAAGAATGCATGTAATGTTCTTTATGTGCCAATAAGGTTATTAAACTTTTCACTCTTTGTTAAAAGAAATTTTTCAAACCTCTTCTTCGGTCGCAAATCCTGACGGCGGTTAAGCAAAGAGTTAAATAAAATATTGAAATTTTCTGTATTCTCTTACTGATTATAGGCTAGAAAATTGATTATTGAATAATATAAATATCTTTAAATAAAAGGCTCTAATTTAATCTGCAAACTAAAAACAAGAAAATGGAAAGAATTTATCTTGATAACGCCGCTACAACATCCCTAGACCCTCATGTACTAGAGACGATGATGCCGTACCTTACAAATAAGTTTGGTAATCCATCTTCTATTTACTCTTACGGTAGAGAAACAAGAATGGCTGTAGAAACTGCAAGAAAATCTGTAGCAAAAATATTAAATGCAAATCCTGCGGAGATATTTTTTACTAGTGGAGGTACTGAAAGTAGCAACTTGGCTATAAAGGCTGCAGTAAGAGATTTAGGATGCAAACATATCATTACATCTGTTATAGAACACCATGCAGTTTCGCATACAGTAGATTATTTAAATAATTTAGATGTTGTGACGGTTAGCTATGTAAAGCATTTACCCGATGGTCACGTAGATTTAGAAGACTTAGAAAAACTTTTGGCTGCATCTACAGAAAAAACATTGGTAACATTAATGCATGCCAACAATGAAATTGGTAATATGCTAGATATACAGGCAGTAGGAGAGTTGTGTAAATTATATAACGCTATTTTTCATAGTGATACAGTACAAACAGTAGGGCATTTTCCTTTGGATTTAAGAAATACCCCAGTGCATTTCATTACTGCTGCTGCACACAAATTTCATGGGCCAAAAGGTGTAGGTGTTATTTACATAAATGAGAATGTTCGAATAAAACCAATTGTACATGGAGGAGGTCAAGAGCGCAATATGCGTGCAGGCACCGAAAATTTATATGGAATAGTAGGTTTTGCAAAAGCACTAGAAATTGCAACTGCAGGTTACGAAACCGATAGTGCTTATATAGCCACACTCAAGCAATACATGCACGATGAACTAAAAAAACATATTCCAGGTGTAGCTTTTAATGGTGATGTTTTTGGGCGAGCTTTGTACACTGTACTAAGTGTAAGCATTCCCAAGACAGAAAAATCTGAAATGATTTTATTTAACTTAGATATTAACAACATTTGCGCAAGTGGAGGTAGTGCTTGTACGAGTGGCGCCGATGCAGGCAGCCATGTAATACGTGCCATCAATAACAATCCAAACCAGCTTACAGTGCGTTTTAGTTTTTGTAAACACAATACCAAAGAAGAGGTGGATGCAGTGGTGGAGAAGTTGAAAGGTTTGGTTTAGGATTCGCTTGAAGCGAATTATTTTTTAGAAAAGCAAGTCCGTAATTTTATTGGCAATAGGCAAATAGCTACATAAATAAGATTATTAGCTATTTTATATTTGACACCTCGTATTCAATAAATTTTATCATTTCCTTAATATTTCCGCCATCGTCAATAAATTTGATGTTGACTTTTACGGAATATTTTCCTGCTTTTGTAGGCGTTTTGATTTTGTAGGTTGCTACGCCCTCTATTGTCTCTGCTAATTTATTATTGAAAGTTACTTTTG
>JANMFB010000076.1:0-11912 GCA_031377605.1 Ferruginibacter sp. | reverse complement strand
GTTAAAAACAAAAGAGATAAATGCCCCGGTACTCCTACAGGAGTAAAAGTAGATGGCACAGGGTGTCCGATAGATACCGATAAAGATGGTGTTCCTGATTATTTAGATAAATGCCCTTCTATTCCTGGTACAGTAGCAATGAATGGTTGCCCAGATAAAGATATGGATGGTGTAAGTGATATAGATGATATATGTCCTAATGTGCCGGGTTTAGCAAGGTTTAAAGGCTGCCCAGATAGTGATGGCGATGGTGTGGAAGATTCAAAGGATAAATGCCCAAATGAATCTGGCTTAGATAGATTTCAAGGATGCCCCGATAGTGATGGTGATGGTATAACAGATGCACTTGATAAATGTCCCAATACTGTAAAAGGAGTTAAGGTAGATGCGAGTGGATGTCCATCAGATTCTGATGGTGATGGCGTGTTGGATGCTATAGATAAGTGCCCGAACACAACAAAAGGAACCAAGGTAGATGTAAGTGGATGTCCTGCTGATTCAGATGGCGATGGCATACCAGATGCAGTAGATAAATGTCCTAGTGAAAAAGGTGATGCAAGCAACAATGGTTGTCCTGCTGTTGTAATTAAGGCTGTACCTAAACGTTTACAATTTGCTGCTCGAAATATAAATTTTGAATCTAAAAATGCACTAATTAAAACAACATCATATCCAATGCTAGATGAAATTGCTGCAATAATAAGCCAATATCCTGATTATAATGTAAGAATAAGTGGTAACAGTGATACGTATGAAAAAGATGGTACAACTCTTGCTCAAAGTAGAGCAGATGCAGTGAAAGCATATCTATTGGGTAAAGGCGTATCAGAAAGTAGAATTGTAAGTGCAGGATTTGGCAAAACAAGACCAATGGCCGTTAATACTACAACTGGAGGTAGAGCACAAAATAGAAGGGTTACAATAGAGTTATATTTAAGATAAGGCGCATCAAGATTGTCACACACAAAAATATAGCAAAGGGTTTCAATTTAAACTATTGAAACCCTTTATAATTTTACTATAAAACTTAAATGAATAGTAATGATGATTTATACCAATTATATCGATATGTAGTCCAATTGACTTTCGGTATAACGCCGCTGTAGTAGTCGTTTAATCAATGCAATTGGACTATTGCGAATACACAGACGGTATTATATTTTACGTTTTAGTGATTTATTATTTTAAAACACCTTAAAAAGGTTTTAAAACTGGAAATACAAATGAAAAAGTTTTTATCGATATTATTTAAGGTTCTCAAAATTTTTTTATTATTGATAGTTGTTTTATATTCAGGTGTTTATTTTTATGTAAAAACAAACAAAGCCAAAATAATAAAACAAGTTACTGAACGAGTTAGTGAAAAACTAAATGGAACATTAATCATAGGAGATGCAGATATAAGTATTTTTAAAAAATTTCCGAAAATTGCAGTTGTGCTTACAAATGTATCACTCACAGATAGCATGTATAAGTTACATAAGCATACTTTTTTTTCGGCAAAAGAAACTTTTGTAAATCTTAATATTTTTAAACTTATAAAAAAAGAAGATCCACTTACTGGTCTATCCTTGCAACATGCTAACGTATATTTTTATACTGATACTACTGGCTTTACAAATACCTATTTATTAAAAGGAAAAAAAGACCCATCTGGCGGACCTAAAAAAACATCGGACGACATTAATCTTAAAAATATAGTATTAAAAGATCTGCAATTTGTTTTAGATGATCGCAAGAAAGAAAAATTACATGATTTTGATGTAAAATATTTATCTGTTAACCTCGAAGACGCTGCAGATATTTTGAAAATAAATATGGATGGAAATATTTTAATTAATAGTCTTGCTTTTAATATGCCAAAAGGCACTTTCCTTAAAGCTGCAACTTTGAAAGGAGATTTTAAACTTAATTATGGCAAAAAATCTCAAATATTAAGCTTTGATACTATAGATGTAAAACTAGCAGGCAAGCTGTTTAACCTTACAGGCAAATTTGACTTGGGAGATAAAAACCCCGCCTTTTCCTTGAATATTTATGCTACTAACATTTTAGTAGATGATGTGAAAAAATTATTACCTATACGGATAGCAAAGTCACTTTCAATTGTAACCCTTAACAAACACATTGATGCTTTTGCAAAATTAAATGGGCCTTTAACTAGCGGTGAACCGAACATATATGCTGAATGGAAAGTTGAACATGCAAATATGACAACACCATTTATTGATTTTGAGGATGCAAGCTTTACCGGATTTTATAGCAATGAAGTAGTGAAAGGGATGCCACGATATGATCCAAACTCCGTTATTATTATCAATAATCTAAAGGCGAATTGGCGGGGACTTCCTGTTGAATCTAGCACAATAGAAATTTTAGATCTTGAAACACCTACCCTTACCTGCGACCTAAAGTCATCCTTTGCACTTTCAGCGTTGAATGAAATTGTACCTACAAATTCCCTACTATTAACAACAGGCAATGCAATGGTATCATTAAATTATAAAGGGCCAATTGAAAAAAACAACAACACAAATTCATTTATAAACGGATCCATTTCTTTTAAAAATGGAACGATGCTTTATACACCTAGAGGAGTTGAAATGAAAAATATAAATGGAAATATTGCTTTTGAAAACTCTGATGTAACGATACAAAATATACAGTGCAATGTGCTTAATAATAAAATTGTAATGAACGGTACCGCCAAAGATGCACTCACACTTTTGAATACAGAGCCTAATAAGGTTAAAATAGATTATAACATTTTTTCTCCTAATTTAAATTTGAATGCTTTTACTTTCCTTTTAAAAAAGGGTAACAATGAAGCAAGGAAAGTAAAAAGCAACAAAAAAAGCTTTGGTGATATGGCAGTAAAAATTGACGATTTGCTGGAAAAAAGTACAATTGAAGTTTCGCTGACTGCAACCCAACTTTCATTCAAAAAATTTATTGCAAACAATGCAAAAGCAAGCGTAACGTTGTTGCAAGACAGATATCTAATAAATAATGTGAGTATGCTGACTGGAGGCGGGACATTGAATATGAACGGGCAGTTACTCAACAACGCCAATACTTACCATACAGCAAATATTAATGCAGATATAAAAAATGTAGATGTAAAAAAACTCTTTGTAGCTTTTAATAATTTTGGGCAGGATGGTATAACATCCTTAAATCTAGAAGGACAGATATCAGCAAAGGTAAATGCTACTATAAATATAAATGATGATGGAGAAGTATTGCCTTCGACAGCAAACGGCGCTGTAAGTTTTTCATTGAAAAATGGCGCACTAAATAACTTTGAACCAATCAAAAAGATTCAAAAATTTATTTTTAAAAAACGCAACTTTGAAAATATTCGATTTGCTGAATTAAAAAACAAACTAGATATAAAAAACGGCGGTATTAAATTTCATAGGATGGAAATTCAATCAACCGTTCTCACGCTTTTTGTTGAAGGGTTATATAGTAAAAGAGACGGTTCAGATCTTAGCATACAGATACCGCTCAATAACCTTAAACAAAGGGATGAAGACTACAACCCCATAAATATTGGTACACGCAAGAAAGCAGGAACAAGTATTTTTTTACGAGGTAAAACTGGAGCAGATGGCAATGTAGATTTTAATCTCGACCTTTTTAATAAGTTTCAAAAAGAAAAAATGGATACAATGGAAAAGAAAAAAGTGATAACCCAATAAAGACCATACTATGAGGAAGATGATAAAGCCTAGGTTAATCTTTTCGTTATAATCGGTAACAGTCTGTAATAATTTTATCTCTTCATTACCACATAATCTATCTTAGTGTAACTTAAAAAGCCAAGTAGCATGATTGGAACTTGAATCATCAAAAATCGCATATTAAATCCAATTGACTGTATAAGGAAATTTTTGTACGAGCCCCGCTCCTTTCAATGCCATATAAACTTTCTTTGTAGAAGAAATGTGTAATGAACCATCTAAATGGATTTGCGCAAGTTCATGTTCTCCAAAATAAAAATCTGCACCATTAGACTTATTTCTATCACAAATTTCCCGATACTTAGCCGAAATAATTTCGGGCCATTGTTGAATTTCTTTTGAAACCATTTCTGAATATTTACTTAAAACTGGAGGTGGAATAATTTTACCTTTCTATTCTAATTTCAAAATAATTATTTCTTCAAGCTACAAGATATGCTCGTTCATTTTTTTACTGATTACGCCATAGCACTACAGCGCTTCATTCATTATATCCTTTGAGTATCTATTTAAAGGGATTTATTCTTTTTTTTGATTACAAATTACTTTGGGTAGTTTGTAAGTTTAAAACTAATTAAAACAAGGAATTGAATTCGCTTTTAGATTGTGCTAACGGCATTAGGTAAGCTCCAAACATTTATATAAATGTGCCAAAACCAATTTACCCATGTGTTTAATTTTTAAAAAGCTATCGTCTTTATGATATGCTGCTAGCTCCTTTGCTAGGGTTATTGTTTTTTCAACAGGTGCAACTTCATCTGTTAATGATGCTTCAAACAATTCTTTTAGGCGGCTTCTACCAAGTTTCTCTCTATGTCCAATCAGGCTTCGTTCTTCTTGCTGGTATTGGCGCATACTTTCTTCTGTAATATGCTCTATTCCCAAAAATACTAAGGCATTATTTTCTTTAAAATATTGCGGCAGGTAAAGGTTCAACCTACCCTCGTATGATTGTTGGTCAAAATCTATTGACCTTATTCGGTATTGGTTGCCTTCAATATCTGGCGTTATATCTACCACAAAATTATAAGATCTCATATCGCCAAGCAATCTTACAAAACACCGTTCATTAAATTTTACAAACTCTTTGCAAATTCTTATTTGATTAAATTTATTTTCATTTTGTAAAGTCTGTAAAAACAAATCTCCTGGTAAGCCTGCAATATGTTCCTCTATTAAAGTATTGCCATCGGTTAAATAATTAATACGGTTTGGCGATAAAATATGCTCTAGCTCAAGGCCATAAACCCTGCTAGCATCAGCTACTTTTACATAAAAATGATCGTAGTTATCATTTAAACGATTTATAATTCTTACCCTAAAAGGCTTTGAGTTTCCAAATGTGCAGTAATCAATTCTCGATACAGATAAATGTTGCATTACCTCCAAATGTCCCGATGCATTCATCAGTGCATAAATATATTTAAGCCCTGGATGTAGCTCCTTCATTTCCGACTCCTCATAAATAACTGTTTGCCAAAGTGTATCTTTATTGTTTTTATCATACAATGGCGATGAGAAAGTAAAGCGCAACATATCTGAATACTGTACAGGCAGTTTTACCTCTCTGTCATATTTTATAAGATATTTTTTGAGTGCATTTTTTATTGGGTAAAAAATCTTTTTTTTTGATGGAGCATCATTTCTATTAGCAATATCTGGCATAATCAAATTTACCAAAAAATATGCAGAAAAATTGTGCAGGATTTATGTACACGTAAAATTATTTTAAGTTAAGACACCAATTTAGAAAATATTCTACCTACTACATGTGCCTTAAACCAGGTAGAAAAATAAGTTAAGGTATTGCTCTTTTATTTATTAATTTGGAATGAATTCAATTACCAAAACGATCAAAAAAAAGCCCCGAAAAAATCGAGGCTTGGTTGGTTTATCTTAAGAATAATATTTCTCTATATTTTGGGAGAGCCCAGTAGCTATCATCCACCATTAATTCTAGCTTATCTACATGGTAGCGTATATCATCAAAATATTTACCTTTCACTTCATCGCAATATGCAATGGCTTTTTCTCTTATGTCTGATAATTCATTGGCTTTTTTGCGTGCTTGTATCATAGCTTCTGTTTTGTCGCTTATGATATTTATATGCTCACTTATGGCTTTTACAATAGCTAGTTGATTTGCATATGATGATTCATCTATACCTACATCTTTTAAGCCCTTAATATTTGTAAGCAACACGTTTTGATATTTAACAGCCGCAGGTAAAATATACGTGCTTGCAAGATCTCCCATAACCCTTGCTTCTATCTGTAACTTTTTTACATACTCTTCTAACATTATTTCGTGCCTTGCTTCAAGCTCAGGGTGCGTATAGATGTTATTTGTTTCAAATAGTTTTTTTGCTTTGTCTGTTACATAAGCATCAAGCGCTAATGGAGTGGTTTTAATATTTTCCAATCCTCTTTTCGCTGCTTCGATTGCCCACTCTTCACTATATCCATCACCTTCAAATAAAGATGCTTTACTCTCTACAATATATTTTTGAATGATATGCAACACAGCTACTTCTTTTTTCTCTCCTTTTTCTATCAATGCATCTACCTCTATTTTAAAATTCCTGAGCGTTTCTGCCATTACTGTATTTAACACTGTCATGGGTACTGCACAATTTGCAGATGAACCTACTGCACGGAATTCAAATTTGTTTCCTGTAAATGCAAATGGAGAAGTACGGTTTCTGTCGGTATTATCCAACATCAACTCTGGTATACTTTTGTGTATATCCAATTTTAATATTGCTTCGTCTTGCTCATCAAATTTTTCACCAACTCTTTGCTCTACTTGTGCCAGTAAATCTGTAAGAAATTTACCAATAAAAATAGAAATAATAGCAGGTGGTGCTTCGTTTGCCCCTAGCCTATGATCATTGCCTGCAGACGCTATAGATGCACGTATAAGCCCTGCATAATCGTGTACCGCTTTAATTGTATTTACAAAAAATGTAAGGAACATCAAATTGGTTTTTGGCGTTTTACCTGGTGCCAATAAATTTACACCTGTATCTGTACTCAAACTCCAATTGTTGTGCTTACCACTTCCGTTTATTCCTGCAAATGGTTTTTCATGTAGTAGCACCATAAGGCCATGGCGTCTTGCGACACGAAGCATAATATCCATCAATAAAGTATTGTGATCTACCGCAAGGTTTGCTTCTTCAAAAATAGGCGCACACTCAAATTGTGAAGGTGCTACTTCATTGTGGCGAGTACGAATTGGAATACCAAGCTTGTAAGATTCTTTTTCAAAATCTAACATGAAGGCATAAACCCTTTCAGGAATAGCGCCGAAATAGTGATCATCTAATTGTTGTCCTTTTGCAGGCGCATGACCAAAAACAGTACGACCTGTTAATATTAAATCGGGCCTTGCATTTGCAAGGCGGGCATCCACTACAAAATATTCTTGCTCCCAACCAAGTGTGGTGGTTACTTTGGTTACATTTTTGTCGAAATACTGACAAACATCTACTGCAGCTTTATCTAAAGCTACTGTTGCTTTAAGCAATGGCGTCTTTGTATCCAATGATTCGCCCGTGTAAGAAACAAAAATGGTAGGAATACATAAAGTTCTGCCCTCACCTATTTCCATAATAAAAGCAGGAGAAGATGGATCCCAAGCTGTATAACCTCTGGCTTCAAAAGTTGCTCGCAAACCACCATTAGGGAATGAGGATGCATCTGGTTCTTGTTGTATCAATGCTGCACCTTCAAATTCTTCAATAGGTGTGCCATCGCTTTTTAGAGTAAAGAAAGAATCGTGTTTTTCTGCAGACAAACCTGTAAGTGGCTGAAACCAATGGGTGAAATGGGTAACGTTTTTGCTCTCTGCCCAAGCTTTTAATCCATTGGCAATTTGATTACCCATGGCACGGTCTATTTTTTTACCTCCTTTCGTACTTGCTAATAAACTCTTATACGCATCATCTGTAAGATATTGCCTTGCAGCAGCTAGGGTAAAAACATTTTCGTTGAAAATACCTGTGATTTTTGCAGATTTTTCTGGTTTAGCAGAACTGTTTTGGGAAGCTAAACTTTTTAATGCTTCATTTCTTAAATTGCTCATTTTTTTTAATTTGAATGCAAAAAAACGTTTATTTAGGCTTAAAAACAAATTATTTAGTGAATTATTATTATAAAAAAGGACTTTTGGTATAAAAAATAAAATATAAAAATAAATATAATGTGTATAAGTTTGATATGTTGAGTGAACTTCAATTTCAAAAAAATAACAAGGAATTGTTGTATCAAATGGAAAATAATTAGTGCAGATATTAATGTAAGAAATAGAATTATTTTTTCCTTTTACAGTTATTACATTTACAAGATGAAAACAAAAAACATTTTAAACCAAATAATTGTTGCAATCTTTTGTTTATTATTTATCTCTTGCAAAGAAAACTCGTCCACCAATTCGTTGGAAAATTATTTTAAAAGCAATGATAGCTCCAAAGTAAAAACTGGTGGCATTAAGATGGTAAACATTAAAACAGATATTGGAAATTTTAGAGTATGGACAAAAACCTTTGGATACAATCCTACTAAAAAGGTATTGTTGTTACACGGAGGTCCGGGTGGGTCGCATGAGTTTTTTGAAAGCTTCGAAAGCTTTTTGCCACAAGAAGGAATTGAATTTATTTATTATGACCAACTTGGCAGCTACAATAGTGATAAACCAACAGATACAACTTTATGGAATACTGCAAGATTTATAGAAGAAGTAGAACAAGTGCGCCAAGCATTAAAACTAGATAGTTCAAATTTTTATTTACTTGGTCACAGTTGGGGTGGAATTTTAGCCATGGAATATGCGTTGAAATATCAACAAAATATGAAAGGGCTTATTGTGAGTAATATGATGAGTAGTTGCCCTGCTTATGGTGCATATAATAAAGATGTGTTGCAAAAACAAATGAACCCTAAGGAAGTGGATAGTATTTTAACTTTTGAAAAAACAAAAACTACCAACGACCCCAGGTATATGGATCTGCTATTGAGAAGTTATTATTCAAAACATATATGCAGGATATTCCCTTTCCCTGAACCAATTGAAAGAGCATTTACTCATTTAAACAATGTTGTGTACACACAAATGCAAGGCCCATCGGAATTTGGCATAAGCGGTAGTTTAGCTTTGTGGGATATAACTGATGATCTACCAAAAATTAAAATTCCTACATTGGTTATTCGTGGTATGTTTGATACAATGGACCCTGCATTTATGGAAATGATGAGTAAGAAGTTTGCAAACGGATCATTGGTAACTTGCCCCAATGGAAGCCACTGCAGCATGTGGGATGATCAAGAAAATTATTTTAAAGGATTGATAGGTTTTTTAAAAAAGTAATTTTTGGACCGCAAAGGTGCTAAAATTGAACCGCGAAGGCTCTAAGCCGTAAAGTTTCACAAAGAAAAAATTAATAAAAATATTGAAAATGAATTATTTGATTACGGGAGCTGGGAGTGGTATAGGAAGAGCAATATCAATAGAGCTTGCAAGCCACGGAAACAATTGCTATTTGCTTGGTAGAAATAAAACTAATTTAAAAGAAACACTTTCTCTTTTAAAAGATGGGTCACATAAACTTTTTACTGCGGATGTTGCCAATAGTGCTTCTTTAAAAAACATAACAGATACTAATACAGATCTCATATTAGACGGTATTATGGCAAATGCTGGAGTAGGAGGAGAAAATAATTTTGGAGAAAGTGATAGATGGAATGAAATCATTGATACAAATCTTACTGGTACTTATTTGACTGTCCAACATTTTTTACCTGCATTACAAAAAAGCAAATCGGCTAATAAACATATTCTAATTACTTCATCGGTACTTGCACGTTTGGGTGTTATGAACTACTCGGCGTATTGTGCATCCAAAGCAGGTTTGCTTGGGCTTATGCGTAGCTGGGCTATACAATATGCAACAGAAAATATTTTGGTAAATGCCATTTGCCCAGGTTGGGTTAACACAGATATGGCACAACAAGGCCTGCAAGGCATTGCAGATGGAATTGGTATTACGAAACCAGCGTTTTATGATATTGCCATGCAATCTGTACCACTCAAAAAAATGAGTGAGCCACAAGAAGTAGCTGCGTTGGTTTATTATTTGTTTAATCAAACATCCATTACCGGACAAACGATAGATATCAATTGTGGATCAGTTATGAATAGTTAATTTCAACCCAATATAAAAGATTTAAAAGAAGTCCTGTACCAAAAATTAATTAATTTCTATTTCATCTACAAACAACCATGCAGGGTTTCCTTCGCCTGCATTGCCCGCAGGTATTTTACCAAAGTTTTTTGCAAATACTCTAATGGAGCGGCAAATCTTTTTCTCTTCAAATATTACTACTTGAACGTTATTTTTGTCGGTTACTTTTTTGCTAGTAGCTTCTAGTGGTGGTAATCTTTTGATTGCAGGATCGTAATATGGAATTGGTACTACTTCTATTTCGCTAGGCAAATAAATCCAACTATTATTTTTATCTAAAAAATGAATGCTTACAGAGGAAATTTCCACATCTTTATCAAACTCAATAGTAGCCTCCATATCTGTTCCATTAAAGCCAATAAACTCTGTAGAGCGAGCCATACCTTTTGTATTTTGCACTCCATTTACAAGCGTAAAAGCCCCATCTGCTTTGTAGGGTTCATTGGGTTCTGTTCGTAACGTTATTTTTTTACCGGTGGCTTTGTTAAAAGTAAAATTTTGTGCAGTGGAAGTCGTAAAACCTTTAGCAGACTGGGTTAAAGTAAAGTTTCCAGATTTTACAATTTTTACTTTTATACTTTTATCCTGATTACTTAATGTTTCAAAAGTATCTGCTTCTCCCTTTACTTTTAAAAGTCCATTTGTTTTTGAATTTGCTTCCCAATAAATTCCTTCATTATTTTCCGTAGGTAAAATTTTTAAAGCTAGTTCATAATACGCTTTGCTGTAATTAATTTTTTGCTTGTTCAATCTTTCTAAAATAATTGGTAATCTTTTTTCAAAATCATTCCAGTTTCTTTTTTCTTTTGCCGTCCACAATACTTCGCTAAGTGCGATCATTCTTGGAAAAATCATGTATTCCAATTTGCTTGTGTTGGATATGTACTCAGTCCATACATTGCCTTGTGCCCCTAGTACATGTTTGGCATCTGTAGCATTTAACACTGCTGGTATAGGTTCGTAACCATACACTTTTTCTAAAGGTAAATAACTACCAATGGTAAGACTATCTTCATTTTTAGTTTGACTATGATCAAAGTAACAATGAGAACCAGGTGTCATTATTACATCGTGACCTTGCTTTGCTGCCTCTATACCACCTTGCTCACCACGCCAGCTCATTACTGTTGCATTTGGTGCTAAGCCACCTTCGAGTATTTCGTCCCAGCCAATAATTTTTCTCCCTTTACTGTTAATGTATTTTTCCATCCGTTGTATAAAATAACTTTGAAGGGCATGTTCGTCTTTTAAATTGTTGTCCTTCATTCGTTGCTGACAAGCAGCACATTTTTTCCATCTTTCTTTTGGGCATTCATCGCCACCAATATGTATGTATGTAGAAGGGAATAATGCTATTACTTCATCAATCACATCTTGCAGAAAAGTAAATGTACTGTCATTACCTGCACAATACACATCATCTAAAACGCCCCATGTATCCATTGTTTTGTAAGGCCCCTTTGTGCAACCCAAATAAGGGTAACTCGCCAATGCGGCTGTACTATGACCTGGCATTTCTATTTCGGGTATTACAGTAATGTAGCGGCTTGTGGCGTATTGTACTATTTCTTTTATTTGTGCTTGTGTGTAATAGCCGCAGTATTCTTTATCATCATACTTGTTGCTTCCATACCTACCAATAATTGTTCTATCTCTGCAGGCGCCTACTTTAGTAAGATTGGGATATTTTTTTATTTCTATGCGCCATCCTTGATCTTCTGTAAGGTGCCAATGAAAAGTATTAAATTTATAAGTAGCTAAATAATCAATGTATTTTTTTACATAATCAATTGTATAGAAATGCCTACCCACATCTAAGTGCATACCACGGAAAGAGAAGCGTGGGCTGTCATTGATGGTACAAACAGGAATACTTATTTCGTTTTTATTTTTACTGATAATTTGTTTTAGCGTTTCAAAAGCA
>JANMFB010000068.1:0-1881 GCA_031377605.1 Ferruginibacter sp. | reverse complement strand
CCAGCGCGGTGGGATCGCCCTGAATTCCACCCGTGTTCCGCACCCGGCCTTGCCGGCGGGCATAAAAACAATAAATAGTTTTAAGATATATAATAGATATGGCGAATTGGTTTATGAAAAAAGAAATACACAACCCAACTTACGAAGTGCAGGATGGGATGGAAAATTTAGCGGTATACCACAACCAACAAGTGGATATGTTTATACATTAACTGCCACCTGTGATCTTGGTGAAACCATTAACAAAAATGGATCGTTTTTATTGATTAGGTGAGATAATTTATTTTTACTTTAAGCATGATAAAAATTACAATAGTTTTAAGCATGAATTCAAACAAGGAGGATCGTTAAAATTCATAGAATCTATGCATATTTTGATACAATGTTTACAAAAAATTCTCCAAATTAATACCTCATAGTATTTTTTTGAATGTTCGATTTATTCATTATCAAATTAGCACATCAGCTAATTAGCCAATTATCCAATGTTCTCAATAACCATTGCACTAGCTCCACCGCCACCATTACAAATACCTGCTGCACCATATTTTGCATTGTTCTGTTTAAGTACATTCAACAAAGTAACAATAATTCTTGCACCACTTGCACCCAAAGGATGACCGATAGAAACAGCACCACCATTTACATTCACTATGCTTGGATCTATTTTTAATCGCTTTGAATTTTCTATTCCTACTACAGCAAATGCTTCATTCAATTCATAAAAACTAATATCAGTTGCAGTTAATCCTGCTTTTGCTATAGCTTTGGGTACTGCTATACTAGGAGTTGTTGTAAATAGTTCGGGTGCTTGTTCTGCATCTGCATAGCTAATAATTTTACCTATTGGATTTAGACCTAGCTCTTCCATTTTTTTCTTGCTGATGAGTACCAAAGCAGCTGCACCATCATTCATGGTACTAGAATTTGCAGCTGTTACTGTACCGTCTTTTACAAAAGCTCCTTTTAGAGAAGCAATTTTATCAAACTTTACATTGAAAGGTTCTTCATCTTTTGAAAAAATAATCGGATCACCTTTGCGTTGTGGTATAGAAACGGGAACGATTTCATTTTCAAATTTACCATCGTTTGTAGCGGCTTGTGATCGCTTATAACTTTCTATGGCAAATGAATCTTGTTCTTCTCTGCTTATTCCGCACGATGTGGCACAAAATTCAGCAGCATTACCCATTGCTTTTCCATCATACACATCTGTAAGTCCATCTTTTGCAAGTCCATCAATCATACTCACATTACCATATTTATTTCCCCAACGCATATTTTCTGAATAAAAAGGGACATTGCTCATGCTTTCCATACCACCAGCAATTACAATATCTGCATCACCGAGCATAATACTTTGTGCAGCTTGTGCAATTGCTTTCATACCACTAGCACATACTTTATTGATGGTAGTACAATTTACTTCATTTGGTAAACCTGCAAATTTTGCGGCTTGCCTTGCAGGCGCCTGACCAAGGTTCGCTTGTATAACGCTGCCCATCAAAACATCGTTCACCATTTCTGCTGCTACTCCACTTTTCTCCAAGGCAGCTTTTATAGCAGCGGCTCCTAATTGGGTGGCAGATAAATCTTTTAAAGAACCGCCAAAACTACCAATGGGCGTACGAACTGCCGATAATATATATACTTCTTGCATAAAATAAATTTAGATTGCAAAGGTAAGTTTTATTCATTACGAATGACACTAAAGTAAAGTACCAAATATCGGCTTTGAATAATGAAATAAATTTTTTTACATTTATTTAAAATTCGAATAAATATAAAAATGAGTGTTTATCAATTTAAAAAAAATATTTTTACTTTTTTTAAATAAACTCTAATGTTGGAACAACTTTTGTAAATAGTACTTATCATTTT
>JANMFB010000051.1:0-4262 GCA_031377605.1 Ferruginibacter sp. | reverse complement strand
GAGACTGCCCTTTTTTTGTTTTGGAACAGCCTCTTTTTTATAGTTTTTATTAAGAGAAGTGTAGATTTTTACATTAAAAATCGCTCACATTTTTTCCAATATGCAAAGAAAGAATTATGATATCCATTTACAGACGGAAACATCCAATCTCTTTCATCTTTTATACCTTGGTATTGGTTAGCTAATGGATGTTCTTTAAAAATTATTTTTGCGACGTTGTTACCTTCGTAAAGTTTTTTTAGTTCCCAAAATTCTCCAACAAAAATTTGTATTCCATCAATATTTTTCGACAGGTTAATAATAAATTCCATCACTTTGTCGCTTATAGGGTATTTTTCAAAATGAGACGGCTCCAATAATAAAACCCTGTTTACCTCTTCTCCTTTTCTCCATTGGTTATCTAAATTGTAACTGTTATAAACTAATGTGGACTTGTTTGTATCTAATATAGGCCTTTCGCTATTTGGTAAATTAGTTTTTAAATCCAAATCAATAGTTTCTTGTAAACTTTCCGGTATTTCCATGTAAGGGATTTCTTCATAAGGAATATTCATGTAACTCTTATGTTGGTTGCTACCTGTAAACCTGTTCACATTTTCTTGATTAAAATAATATTTTTTAGAAGAGAAAGAAGATGCAACCCATTGCCAACTGCAACTATTACTTGCAATATCTCCATCTAGCAAATGATAATACATCCATTTCGATGGTTGTAGCCAATGTGCCTTTGCAATGTTACATGCAAGCGAGGCCGTATACATGCGCATGTGATTGTGCATATATCCTTGTTCATACAAAATTTTCACATGCTCATCTATTGCATTAATTCTAGTTTTAGAAACATGTAAATTGACTATCATTTTATGATGCAATACATCTGGTTGGTCTTGTTTCAAATCGCTCCAAATATCATTTCCTTTTGCTTGCCATACTCTTTGAAAAAATTCTCTCCATGCAAGTTCTTGTATAAATTTTTCTATTTGATAATGCTTGTAGCCTTGTGCTAAAACTGCTTCTAGTACTTGCTTTGTAGATATTACACCTCTTGATATATAGGGAGATAAATACGTAACGTCACCATCAATATGATTTCTAGTTTTGGCATATTTTATAGGATTTACTTTTAATATTTTTTCTAAAATCGCATCAATATTTGTTGGAAAATCTATTTCTTTCTTTTCATGCTCTTCGTGTCTAAAATGCATCTTATCTTTTACTTATTTTATTATGTGTAATTTGTTTTTGCAGGGTGCATTTAAATCTTGTAATATCTGCACTTCTTTTTACTAAATGCTTTTGGCTTACTCCACTATGGGTGCGCTTGCGCCAAAGATTAAAACTACTTCGTTTTAAATTCTTGCGCATAATAGCAACGGTTTCCATTTCGCTTATGCCAAATTGAAATTCAATAGCTTCAAAAGGTGTTCTATCTTCCCAAGCCATTTCTATAATCCTATCTGTGTCTACTATATTAAATACTTTTTCCATCTTTATTAAATTAACCCTCTAATGTTGTCAGCAAGAACTTGTAGAAGGCAGTGATTTTTGTTAAGGTGATTTTTTATTATTCCACTTCGCTTTTGATAAGCTCAGGCTGACCCTAAAATTATTTAAATCTTTTCTAAAAATTATTTTAAAGTTTTTCCATCGTTTATTTTTTTGTCATTCTACATTTATCGCTACAATATTTTACTTCGTCCCATACTTTTTCCCATTTTTTACGCCAGGTAAATGGACGGTTGCAAGTAATGCAAACTTTTGAAGGTAGGTTTTCTTTTTTTACGTTTTTCATTAGTGCAAAATTTGTTTTAAATACTAAAATGGTAAACTTTATAAAATTAGCCTAGAAGAATTTTCCGTTAAGTTGATAAGACGTCTTACCGACTTGCCGGAAAAAATAAAACTTCTTAAAAATCTAACATTAATCTAGTATCAATTTTTTTAACTTCTACTTTTGTGGATTTTGATATTATTTTCGTCTCATTAACTTTTGCCGTTTTAATTCTTGTTGCTTTCTTTTTTACATGTGTAGATAAAATTTGCACATTATGCTCAACTACTTTTTTCGATTTTTTTATCTCCCATAAATGTTCTCTTGCGTAGCGGGCTGTTTCTTGCAAATTTACAATAGGCATTGGAAAATCTATACCTAATTTACAATTGTAAATGTCCTGTTCAATGTTGGTCATGTTCCAAGGTTCATGAATTAATGTTGTAGGAAGTGCTTGTAATGCAGGTAACCATTGCTTTATAAACAATCCTTCGGGATCATGATCTTTAGAGTTTTTTACTGGATTATAAGTACGAATAGTATTTAGGCCCATTGTGCCAGCTTGCATTTGAAATTGAGGATAATGAATACCGGGCTCATAATCTAAAAATTGTTTTGCAAGGTGATGCACACCCGCTTGCCAGGGTTGCCATAAATTATGGGTAAAAAATGATACTAACATGCTGCGCATTCTAAAATTTAAATAGCCTGTTGCAGTTACACATTTCATACAAGCATCTATCAATGGATAGCCGGTATTTCCATTTTTCCATGCTTCTATTAATTCCTTATTTTCAATTGTTCGTATGGAATTAAATCCTCTATTTAGATTTTCAAATTCCATCCTTGATTCACTTTCAAACTTTTGAATAAAATGACAATGCCAATGTAATCTATTTATAAAGAAATTGATATTGTGTTTATCTCCAGTTTCTTTTATGGCAATTAATGAAGCTTGGTAAATTTGTCTTACACTCAAATTGCCCCAAGCTAAATAGGGTGATAATCTGCTGCAACTTTTTCTGCTTGCAAGCGGCTTGCTAATTTGTTTGCTGTACATAGATTTCCGTTCGTACAAAAAGCTTTTCAAATAATTACTAGCATTGTTTTCTCCACCCGGTTGAAACATTTTATTGTTCCCCGAAATACTTTTATAAAAACTTTGGTCAATATCCATAGATGATATAACATTTGTCACATCTAACGTTTGAAGCTTTTCTAATGCTACTTCAAATATTGGGTTATGCATAACCTCATGCCAATTTTTAGCAAAATTATTTCTATTTTTTAGTCCTCTTGTGATGCCGTTTGTTGGGGTCTCTAGCCATAATATATTATTTTTAATACAGATACATTTTACTGCCTTATCTCTGTTATAACTCAATTTATTTCCAACTTCTTCGTGCGAATAGATTCGTTGAACATCAAATTGCTTAGAAAGTTTTTCAAAAACATCAACTGCTTCTTCATAAGCAATATTTATGGTGCAATTTTTTTGATGTAATGTCTGTTGCATCTGCATTAATGATTGATATACAAATCTCCAATGCCTAACATCACTATCAGCATATTCAATAATGGAGGGTTCAAAAATATATATAATTATAGTTGGAAAATTATCTTTAATACAAAGCTGTAATGGCAAGTGGTCACTCAACCTTAAATCTCTTTTAAACCAAACTATGTTTATTTTTTGTTTCATTAGGCCAAACTTGCTAGATATTTTTCCGCATTAATCAAATGGTTATTTCTTTTTTCGTCAGTCATTTTATCAAAAGTATGCACAAGCATTCCCAGCCTTGGATTTTTCAAAAAGAAAGTTCGTTGCGTATGCATAAAACGCCAAAACAAACCATCCCATTTTGGATGCCAATCGCTTTCTGAAGGTATTTTTGCAGCAGCTTTATAGTCACTCATTTTCATTAGATAATTTGAGCCACTTATATAAGGTTTTGTTGTCATCAATCCTCCATCTGCAAACTGTGTCATACCGTAAACATTTGGAACCATTACCCAATCATAAGCATCTATAAACATTTCCATAAACCATCTATGGACTTCATCGGGATCAAATTCGCAAAGTAGCATGAAATTGCCCAGCACCATCAATCTTTCTATATGATGACAATAGCCAGTTTCTAATATTTTTTTTATGGTAACATCTATTGGTAAAATACCAGTAGTTCCTGTCCAAAAACTCTTGGGGATTTTCTTTGTAAATTTCCAGTAATTTGTTGTTCGTTGCTTTACTCCCTCTCTTACGTAAACAATACGAATAAACTCTCTCCACCCTACTATTTGGCGTATAAAACCTTCCAATGAATTTAAGGGAATCTCATTTTCACTTGCATAGTTCAGCGTTTCATCAATTACTTCTTGTGGCGTTATTAATCCTGTATTTATCATAGGACTAAGCACTGAATGATTTAATACTTTTTCTTCTGCAACAATGGAATCTTCATAAATACCAAATTTTTCAAATCTGTTTTTC
>JANMFB010000032.1:0-9076 GCA_031377605.1 Ferruginibacter sp. | reverse complement strand
ATTTATTATGTAAGCCAAACAACAACTTGTGGTGAAGGTCCTAGAGCTGCTATTACTGTAACAGTTAATGCTACACCTGCTTCACCTTCCGTGGTAAGCCCTGTGGCTTATTGCCAAAATGCAACTTCTAGTCCACTTTCTGCAACTGGCACTGGATTACTTTGGTATTCTACTCCAACAGGCGGAGGAGGTGTTTCATCTACACCAACGCCAAGTACAACGACTCCTGGCTCGGTAACATATTATGTGAGCCAAACAATAAATGGATGTGAAGGACCAAGAGCTTTAATAGTGGTAACTATAACGGCAACGCCTGCTGCTCCTATTGTTTCTTCTACTATTACTTATTGCCAAAATACAACAGCTGTGGCACTTACTGCAAGTGGAACAAATCTACTTTGGTACACCACTGCAACGGGTGGAACAGGAAGTGCAACTGCTCCTATTCCAAGTACAACAACTGTTGGCTCAACAAATTACTATGTGAGCCAAGCAATAAACTCATGTGAAAGTCCTAGAGCAACAATAACAATAACCGTGATAGCTAGCACGCCAGCTCCCACTGTTACAAGTCCTATAACTTATTGCCAAAATACAACGGCTACAGCACTTACCGCTACAGGAACATCTTTACTCTGGTATAATACGCTAACTGGTGGAACAGGAAGTGGAACTGCACCAACACCGTCTACAACAACTACTGGTTCTACTATTTATTATGTAAGCCAAACAACAACTTGTGGTGAAGGCCCTAGAGCTGCTATAACTGTAACAGTTAATGCTAGACCCGCTGCTCCTAGTGTAGTAAGCCCTGTAGCTTATTGCCAAAATGCTACTGCTAGTCAGCTTTCGGCAAGTGGAACAAATTTACTTTGGTACTCTACACCTACTGGTGGTGGTGGAGTTGCTACTACGCCTACACCAAGCACAACAACTTCTGGCTCGGTTGCTTATTACGTGAGCCAAACAATAAATGGATGTGAGGGACCAAGATCTTCGATTGTGGTTAATGTAACTGCATCACCTACTGCTCCGACGGTAACTGGTACAGTTTCTTATTGCAGAAATACAACTGCTACGCAACTTTCTGCTACCGGAACAAATTTACTTTGGTATACAAATGCAACAGGCGGCACAGGAACTTCAATAGCGCCAACTCCAAGCACAACTACTGTTGGCAGTACGATTTATTAGGTGAGCCAAACATTAGGAGCATGCGAAGGACCAAGAGCATTAATAACAGTAAATATAACTGATGTGCCAAGTGCACCTGGTGTAACAACTCCTGTTATTTATTGCCAAAACGCTATAGCTTCCCAACTTACTGCATCAGGAACATCGCTACTTTGGTACACAACAGCAACAGGAGGCTCAGGAAGTACAACAGCACCTACTCCAATTACGTCAGTAGCAGGTAACGTAAGTTTTTACGTATCTCAAGGAAACAATTGCGGGGAAAGTGTAAGGGCAACAATAGTAATAACAACAACTGCTACCCCAGCAGCGGCCACAAATCTTACAGTAACTAATATTACCAATAATACTGCAACTCTAAACTGGACAGGCAACATAGGAAATTTCTACACAGTTCAATATAAACCAACTACAGCAACCATATGGATAACTGCAGCTGCTGGAATTACTGCAAATACGCTTTCTATTACGGGACTAACCAATGGTAGTTCATATGATTGGCGAGTGAACGCAAATTGTAATTCTACCCTAGGAACAATATTTGCTTTGTCAACTTTTGGTACAGCAACTAGAAATAGCACTATTACAAATATTAAGAATGGATTTGGATTAAAGCTTTCACCTAATCCGATGAGAACAAATGCTACGTTGGATTATCTTGTTCCTGGTAGTGGATTTGTAACTATTTCCGTAGTAGGCAGCAATGGGCAAATTGTGAGACAGTTATTTAACAGTACACAAACAGCAGGACAATTTGAACTTAATATCACAAGCCAATTGAACAACTTATTGAGTGGTGTTTATTACATAAAGCTTCGTCAAAATGGTCAGGGACATAGCTTGAGATTTGTAAAATACTAGAAGGTAATTTGGCAATATGATATATTGCTAACTAAAAGTTCTTAATAGAGGAAGTGATTTTATTTAAATTAAATAGTAGAAAAAGCAGGTGAGTAATTACCTGCTTTTCTTTTTAAACAAAAATTATTGTGTATACCTATTGTCATAAATCCCATAAAATTATCAAGGGTAAAAGATATTTGTTTACTAAAAACAAATGATTACACCATCTGTGTATTCGTAATAGTCTAATTTCATTGAGCAAACGATTGCTACAGCGGTATTAAAACGAAAGTTAATTGGACTACATAGAGATATAATTGGTATTACATGCGTTGTGGCTTTATTTATAATCCCAAGATTGATAATTATACGTAGCTAATTAAAAATAAAACAGATAAGATATCTTTGCCACCCAAATAAAAACTCTGGCTCGTTACTCTTAGATCAAAAACAATTAATAATATATGAATTCTGCTTATAATTTCATCGCTGCTTGGCAATTATTTCCTGAAAAGGGAACTTACGAAAAAGGCAATAGACCAAAGAGTGGCTATTTTGAAATAACCACTATTGGTGAAAATAAAAGCCACATAACTATCAATAAGAACTGGGTCACATTGGAAAATGAATCATTTGGTGGCAAATATGAGATACAGTTAAACGATACTTTACAAAACTTTTCTGATGAAGATTTTGCTACCCATATACGTGGTAAAGTAGTAAGCACTATTTTGTTTGAAATCATTTTTGAAAAAGATGGAGAAACTGTTTTAGAAGTAAAACATGAAATACAGCCAAATGGATTTCTAAAAATAACAGAGAATGGTAAATTAGCTTCCGGAAATACTTTTACCAATGTAGAATTTTTTCACAAGCAAATGAGTGTGCTTCCATATAGTGCAAGCGTGAGTGGTGCTGTAATAAAGCCAACAGAGCAAGGCATGATAAAGCACAAATCGCTCACAGCAATGGAAGAACAAACCAATATGCAACTAGACCAAATAAGAAAACAAGTTGAACTATTGGCGCTACAAGCACAAGAGATACAATCGAGGAAAGAACTTTCTATGATTATTTATAATGCTAAATTAAGCTTTCAACCTATCGTAGGACAAATGTATCATTTGTATGAAAAAAATGACAACAGCTATTTCTTAAGTATGGTAAGCCCAAATGAATGGGGACGTAGCGGTAAATCTTACAAAGCACATCTTGCAAAAGTGCTATTGCTGGCAGATCATACTTGGAAAGAAATTATATAAAACCTTATCTATAAAAGATGATGGTATAGGCAATAATAAATTTTATTTCTGAAATCTTCTCAATAAAAAGTACTAAGTGAACGAAACCTTATTCTTAAATTCAATCATTACAAAATATAAGGTGGTCAACAACGAAAAGAACAAATAAAGAATAACAAAATAGTTTGCTACAGAAGAAATAATGTTTAATCCAAACCAATCTCCTTTAAAAATAATGATAAATAACCCAAAAAGAAATCTGGTAACTTCCCAAAAAATAGCTTGTTTTTTACCATCCATTAATTCAGTATTACTATAAATAGAAAGAAAAACAAATGCTCCATAAATAAAACATCCCTGTAGCCCAATAGCAGCAATATTATTAAAGAAATACCCTACAAAAGCTAAAGTAATTAATACTTGAATAACTATCCAGTTGCGAAATTTTGGGGAAGACAAGCTTTCATATTTTGAATAATTGTTTACATCTTTAATTTTATAAACAGGATATTTTTCTTCAAACCCATGTGGTCTCCATCCGGTAGGCTTGTACCATACAGCCAACTTATCTTTCCATTTATTTGCATGCCAAGTATCTGTTACCAACAACCAAAGGTGTTGAAAATTTATACGTATCGGGTTCCAAGTTTGTGCAGGTCGGGTAATCCCATACACAGGAGGCACGTCATCTGATTCCGCTTTGAAACTTCCAAAAACCTTATCCCAAAAAATAAAAATTTGACCATAATTTTTATCCATGTATTCAGGGTTAATGGCATGGTGCACTCTATGATGAGAAGGAGTTACAATAATTTTTTCTAGAAAACCCATTTTATTTATGTGCTTTGTATGATACCAAAATTGCATAAAAAGATGAATTGGTATTGTAACTGCTACCACAGAAGCTGGCACACCGACTATTGCCGCAGGTATAAGCAAAAAGGTAAACAAATTAATAAAACTAGAAATAGATTGTCTCAATGCACAAGCAAGATTAAACTCTTCACTGCTGTGATGTATTACATGCTTGTTCCAGAAGAAATTAATTTGATGTGCAAGCCTATGTACCCAATAACCATAAAAATCTATCACAATAAATCCGATAATATAAGCCCATACATTTGCTTGCAAGTGAAAAATGGCAAGCTTACTAACCAACCAGCTGTAAGAGATAAGCGTTAAACTAATACCAAGCACATCTTTAACAGCATTTGTTATACCAGAGCTAATACTAGATGCAGCATCCATCAAAGGAACGCTATCATTTCCTTTATAATAACCATATAATTTTTCTATAATTATTAATAAAAGAAAAATAGGCATTGCTATCACCAATATTTTACCGTAGGTTTCCATGGTTTAAAGAAAACTTATGTTTTTTCAAATTTAAGATATGAAATTAAAAAACCGAAAAAAACCTTTTAGCAAAAGGAAAATCTACTAGCGCTTGTTCTAAAAATATTTTTACTTGTGTACTTAGTTGCAAAACATGTAAAATCGCCAAATATTAATATTATCAATTTACGCTTAAATAAAATAAAGTTGAAAAAGTATCCGCTTTAACCTAAAGAAAAAATTTGCTATTTTATTAAATCAGATCCTACACGACATAACAATTAGAAATAGCTTGTGGACTAGATATATAATCCAAAATGTACTTAACTTTATACATAATTATTAACCTACATAAGTATGAAAATAATTTTTTACTTTATAATTTTATTTTCCATAGTAGAATCCGGCTTTTCTCAGTGCACACCTAATGGAAATGGTTTAGTAGCTAATGTAAACCCTACTCCTGCATCTTGTCCATTGAATGGATCTATAACTATATCTGTTACCGCGAGTACCGGAGGCAGTCCATACAGCTTTACGCTAACAAGTAGTTGTTTAACAACACCAATAACACAAAGCCAACCAACTCCAAACTATACTTTTAGTTCATTACAAGGCAACTGCTCCTACACAGTTTGTATTAGTGATGCTGGAGGTAATATTATTTCTAGACCAGTAACTGTAAACAACACTTACCCCCTACTTACTAGCTTAAGTATTGTTGATTCGATGTTTACAAATGCACAATGTTCTAAAGTTATTGCCACAGTTGTAGGAGGTAGAACGCCTTACAGTTATGAATTATTTACAGGTAATATTGCCTCAGGACCACCTAATCAAGGACCACAATCATCTAATCAATTTTTAAATATTAATGCAAATGCTTTATATACCATAAGAACAACAGATGCATGTGGCCAATCAATTGTTACCTCAATTAATACCTCTGCTTTTAAACTTCAAACAATTAATTTGTCGGAATCGGCATTAGAATCATGTAATTTTATAAGAGAGGAAATTTTTCTTAATACTTTTTTTGGAGGTGATTTTTTTCAAAATAATGATCCTCTCGCCGTAGCTGAAGCAGGATTAAAATTCCCTATAGTAGTAACTGCAAAGAATAGTTTGGGATTTAATATAACAGGTTACCCTTATACACTTCAACCTCTAACTGCTGCGGGCTGGGGGCAAAGTACTAATACATTCTTATCTCAAAACCTTAGATGGTCGCCCCGTATTCCGAATAACGCATCAATATATCCAATAACTTTTTCTTACACAGATGCATGTGGAGCCGCTGCAAATTTGCTTGTGCCTTACAATGTGGAATTTGCTAAGGCTGTATATGTAAAATCAATTGCTATCTTTCCTGATACAAGTACTTGCCCTTTAAAAAATTGTATCAAATTAGACTTGGGTGGAAATTATGTTGTAGGTAATAATTATCCTATACGTTTATTCACAAATCCTACAACAACAGGTACACCATTACAGACGATCAATTACCCTGCCCAAAACACTTTTTGTGGATTAGGATTTAATACAAACTACTATTTAAAAACTTTTGATCCATGTTTAAATAAAGATACCATTGTTACTTTAACCACGGGGAACCCTCCTGTAGCATTCACATTATCATTGAGTAGTTGCTTCAAATATTGTGATAATTTAGCACAGGTTGATTTCACTTTTACAGGGTCTAATCCAAATTCTGCAATAGCTACGAGCGGCCCTAGTGCCTTTGGCCCCTATCCTAAATCACTAACATTATCTTCAACAATTTTTGGAACTGGTAACATAACTAATCTTGTTGCAGGTATTTACAATATAGTTTTTACCACAAAATGTGGGGAAACGGTCAACAAATCTTTAACAGTAAATGCAGGTGGTTTATTTGCACAACCCTTAGTGACCGTTACACCAAACGGGTGTGCCAGTTCCTCTGTAAAAATTACTCCCAATGTAAGTGCAACTGGGCAAATGTTGGTTTACCATAATACCCCGAGTGGGTGTTATAACAGTTCGGAGGCAAGTTATTATGCAAACATAATTATCGGACAAATTTCTGGAGGTGCACCGCTACCTGGCTCGAATAATATTTCTGTAAATAATGCTACTGATAGTTACACTTTAAACGTAACCACTGCAGGAACTTATGTGGCTATAATTAGCTACTCGCAAGGTTTACCAGGAATTAACAATGCAGTGTCATCATGTTATCAAACAGTAAGAGATACCTTTACGGTTTCTTTTAATACTATTCCTACTATTGTAAGAGTTTATACACTTCCATGTGCTGCCGCCAGTACTTACTCTATTGTACCTGTTGCGCCCAATGCATCTACCGGCACTACATACACCCTATTTGCCTCCAATGGTACAACAGTTATTGCAGGGCCGCAAACTAGTAATACTTTTTCTAATATTAATGTAAGCGTAGGAACTAGTCTTTTTATTAGGGCATTAGATCTTTGTGGCCAAAGTAGTCTAGTTCCTTTTACAATTACCACTTCTACTTCAATTTCGGGCACTGTAAGTTGTATAAATATAGGAACAAATTCTACTGCCAATTTATTACAAGCAGATTTCATAAATGGCGCTAACTATGTTTGGACAGCACCCAATGGCAATACCTACTTAGGCAACAATCCTCCTTTGGTAATTCCTTCCCAAATAGGTACCTGGAACTTAAACACCACATTACAATCCGGACCTTGCACAACAACATTAAATAATACTTTTACTACTACAGCATGTAATATTTTACCTCCGCCTGTTAATGATTCTATTAAGTTAACAGCAAATACTATTGGGTGTAATGTAACTTTAAATTGGACAACAGAAACGGAACAAAACTCTTTACGATTTGATGTTGAAGAAAGTACAGACAACATAGTTTGGAATGTAGTAGGAAGTAAAGCTGCTTCGGGAAATAGTACCACCGTTCTACAATATTCTATCACATTAACATCAACTAGACCAGTTGTATTTTACAGAATAAAACTAGTTAAAATTAATGGACAGTTTAAATACTCAAACGTAGTACAAGCAAATACTATTTGCGCAACTAGTGGCGGGGGAGGAAATGATATATTAACTGTAAACAATAATCCTACAAATATTGGCTTTAATTTATCAAGCTCTACAGGAAGGGGAAAAGCAGTTTTAATTTTTGTAGATGCCATAGGTAGGCAATATCTTAAAAAACCCATTGAAGTACTTAGAGGTTTAAATGTTTACAGCTTTATTGCTCCTCAATACCTTGCTAAGGATGTTTACTTTGTAAGAATAATTACCCTTGATGGGAGCTGGAAGAGCAACACTGTAAAAATTATTTGGTTGAAATAATCTTATCTGCAAATAATATTTCCGTAGATTGTTTTGATCATATTCAAGCGACTTTACAAATTTTACCAAGCAAAAATTTTGATAAAGAATGCACTAATTATTTTTTTAGAATTTTAATGGATGAGGAAATTATTTCTTCAATTTTCTTTGATTATATGCGGTGAGGTATTTGGCTTTAGTTGCTTTGTTATGTTTGCTTTCTGCTTCATAAGCTTCTAACAAATCGGGGTATTCTTTTAAATAATTTTTTACCCTATTATTAGTTCCTAATAAAACCGGTTTCATATAATTAGTTTGATTTCTTACAATACTTATAGAAACAAAGGGAGGCAACGCAGCAGATGTTGCAGCCGTAGCAGCCATGGTAACCATACCAAGCCCTGCGGGCATAAACACGGGCTTTTCTACCAAGAATATATAAGGCGTAGGACCATCGCATTGTAAACGGAAATAATGATTTTTGAAAAAATTGCCAACCATTACTTTTATATAAACATACTGACCATCTGAAACGCCCCATATTTTTTTAGGACGCTTTTCTTTAAAATCAACATCTGCCTCGGCTATCAAAGGATTATTTTTACTGATTTGTAAAGGCGTTAAAGTAAACTCTGCTTCTACCGACGGATTGTTGTTGATATACTCTTCGTATGTTTTGTAAACACCTTTTTTACGAGTCATTATTTTATTTAGTAGTACAGTTTGTGCGGTAGTGTCTTTATCATCATTAATTTCTTCTGCATCGGTAGGTGTTTGACAATAAGCAAATATTGAAATAACAACAAACAATAATGATAAAAACATTTTTTTAAACTGTGCCATGGGTTGAATAATTTTTTTTATGATTTACTGAAATTATGCAAAAGAAATTGAAATATAGTTGCCTTTTATATTTAGAGGTTCATACAAGGAATAACAGAAATTATATGACACAAATTATACTACATATATATTGAAAAGTACCATAGGCAAGGGCTTGACCACGGCAAAATAATTTTTTCTACGGCTTTTTAATATTTAGAAATTTTGAAACATCATTAACCACTACAAATTTAAGTTCTCCGCCATGGCGGAGACAGAGGCATGAACGTTCAGTTATTCATACCATGTTTTGT
>JANMFB010000024.1:0-3102 GCA_031377605.1 Ferruginibacter sp. | reverse complement strand
TTCTTTTTTGCTGTATTCTTCTTTGCAGTCATTGGTTATAGCTGCGGCATCCAGCATTTTATCATTGGCTTCTTTTTCAGTTTTAAATGTGGTTACCATTTTTTCGCCAACACAATCACAAATACCTTGTATGCGTTTTAGCTGTGGTGCATCTAAATCGTACTTACCTTTTGTGGCTGCATCAAAGCAGGTTTTAGAGGCTGTGGCTGCATCCCATTTAGCAGTATGCGTATTGGAGCAACTTGCAAGTAAAATGGTAATTGTAGGAATAATTATTTTTTTCATTTTTTCTAGAGTTTGATGTTTTATTTTTCTGCTTCTATATTTTCCACACACTCTTTACCTACAAGCATTTGATTGTAATTATCGGCATTTAGTTCCGCTTCGGATTTGTACTTTGCAAACATTTTTTATGCTACACAATCACAAATTTTTGCTGCTTTTTCAGTACTTACGGTTCCATCATCAATGTATTTTTTATTGTCTTGCATGCACCACTTTTTTGCTGCTTCTTTGTTCCAAGGTTTTGCGGTGCAGCTAAAGAGGAAAATGGTTAGTGTGGGAATTAATGATTTTTTCATGTTATCCTATGAGTTTAATTTTGTTTCATTTGCATATTGCCATTTTTGGGTGGATCTATAGTGGTTTGCATAACACAGCATGTACTTCCTGTACAAGTAAGCACTTGGCCAGCGGTAGAAAAAGAACATGGACCTTTAGTTGTTGAATTATAAGAGCAACCGCATCTAAACGTACCAGTAGTTACACCTTTAGCATTTACCAATTTAATGTCTCCATTACTTTGTATATTTTCAAATTTATATCCTGCTTTAAGAGTAATTTTATTATTAGTAAATATTACACCTTCTGGTAAATCTTTTGCCGTAGCTTCACTTACTACAAAAGTTCTAGTTCCAGATTGTGCGGGTGCTACTTTTGTTTTTTGTGCATTTGTTATTGTAAACAAACAGATTGATAAGACTAATAAAATGTACTTTTTCATGTTGATTAATTTTTGATTATTTGTTTTAAAAAATTGTTTATTGATATATTAATTACCGAAGTTGATTTTAGTAAAAAATCCATTTTTTTTCTACCGATAGTTATTTCTATGCCAGTATTCGGTTTTATATTTTTATTGGTATGTGCTTTTTTATCGGTTAAAGCAGCTTTAAAAAGCGATACTAAATTCATGCTTTCTTTTTCTGTTAATAATTTGCTTTCATAAGTGCCACCACTATACATTCCCGATGAGCTTTCTTTGGTATTTACAGGTATATACTCTAATTCATTTCCGTTTAATACATATTTATTTCTTGCAGCATCATAGTAAGTATAGGTAGTATCAAATGGGCTTTTAGCATGTACGTTTGTACATGCAACTAACATTAAAAATGTAAATGATATATATATATTCATACTTATTTTTCTTTTACAAAATGTAGTATTGTTGAATCTTTTATGCTTTTTAATT
Organism: Ferruginibacter sp.; assembly: GCA_031377605.1. Classification (GTDB taxonomy): domain Bacteria; phylum Bacteroidota; class Bacteroidia; order Chitinophagales; family Chitinophagaceae; genus Ferruginibacter. Next base: position 1,628 of record JANMFB010000024.1, on the reverse strand, counting down.
GAAAGCCTTTTTTATTTAATGCAGCTATTTTATGGTTTAGTATCGTGTCGTTATAAAATGCAATTAATGTGAATGTGTCCATTATTGTTTCGGTAATAACTCCTTTATAATTTAATGATTTTCTATTTTTTTGCACATCATCAAAATAGAAATAGCCACCTCTTTTTATTTGTAATCTTTTAAAACCACTATCGGTTGTACTATACCAAACACCCTCTAGTTTTTTATTCTGCTTTTCAGTTTTATTTTGTGGCATAAAAAATATGCCCAATACCCATGCAACCAACAATACTATAATACTACCTGCAATGGTAAGTACATACCTTTCTCTACCTGCAGTATTTTTTATCCAATTGAATAGCATTTTTTATTTTATAAATATTTTCTTTTGATGAAAATTAATTGCTGTATTTTTTGGGTGGTTGTCTTTATTTATTTTTTTTTGAAATAAATTCATTCATGTTAATATGAATCGTTTTAAAATCTTCGTACCAGTGTAATGGCGATAGATTCCAAAAAAATATTTTTGCTTTTAAATAAGCCGTTTTTGCTAAAGTCTTTTTCTTTTTACTTATTTTAGTAAGTTTATAAGAGCCATTAGGCTGAACCAAGAGTAATAATTGCTGTGCCATTTTTATTTTTTTCTTAAACAAACCTAACCCTAAAATAAGCTTGCAGGCAAGTGGGGTTTATTTATCGGTGGTGGATATTTTCTATTCGGGAAATGGATATTTATTTATTTTGTAAGTTGGTTTTTCTAATCGGCAGCTAATGGTTATTGAACGGTCGTGTATACAAAACCAATGGAACTATTAGTGATAGGTAACTAATTTACAGAAGTAAACATGCTTACTTTATGTAAATTTGTATTATCAGGAAAATAAAATATAGCACTTAAATACAGAAGGGTATTTTTATTTTACGATTATTTGTTAACTGATTTTTTATAAAAAAATAATAAAGAATTTTGTCGTTGATAGAGTTAATAATCTTTAAACCTTAGACCTTTTTATTAGCTTATAATGTCATTAATATAAATTTCTTCAATTTTATTAGGGATATTAATTTTTTAATCTTTAATTACTTTTCGGTAGGAGAATAGGAGTACTATTAATTATGTGTTTTAAAAAATAAATAGATATAAACTCATCAAGTTGTTAAAAAAATATTTTCTTATACTATTTATCACCCTCTTTTATGGTACAATTATTTGTGCTCAAAATGACAGTGTATTAAATAGTTTGACAACAAAGGCTCTTACGAAATATAATTATTTAAACGGATTGAGCAATGATATTGTAACAAGTATAGCGCAGGATAATTTCGGATTTATTTGGATAGCAACTGAGAATGGGCTAAATCGTTTTGATGGCTATGAGTTTGTAAATTACTTTGTAAACAATAAACAAATACAGCTCCCAAGTAACAATGTTCGGTTTTTAAGAAACTTTGGGAATAACCAATTGGGAATTTCCACCACAAAAGGATTTGTGTTATTTGATACAAAAAATTATACTTCTAAAGTATTTAGGATTCCAGACACAACGGCCTTTGATATTTTTAGCAATAATAATTGGGGCGCTGTTTTGCTAAGTAATAAAAGAATAGCATTGAGTACTTGCAGTGGT
>JANMFB010000007.1:0-3917 GCA_031377605.1 Ferruginibacter sp. | reverse complement strand
TGCTTTTTTTCTTCTCTTTTATTTATGGCAGTTTTTGTAAAATATTTATGCGTTGATAAAAATGCTATTTGTTGCCCATGCCATTCAGCTTCTTTTAAAGCATGTGTTATTTTAAATTCTTCAAACAATTTACTAGCATTTGCAGTGTATTCATCAGTACCCAAATAATACAAATCTGCATCACAAAGTATCTGCCCTAAATGGTCTTCTGCTACTTGTGGAATTTTTGTATCTCTTATAGCACGACAAATAACTTCAATTTGTTCTGCAGTATAATTATATTTTGGGAGATGCAACTTTGCAATTTCACAAGAAATTTCTTCATGATTTTCGGACTGTTGTAAAAAACCTGCATCATGAAAGAGTGCCGCAGTTCTTAATAGTATCAATTCGTTTTCAGAAACGTTTTCTGTAGATGCTAAATGTTCTGCAGCAGCAATTACATTTTTCGTATGGTCTGCGTTATGATAAATTAAATATGGAGGTAAATCATGCTCCAATTTATTCATTAAAAAATTATATACCTTTTGGTATTGCATACAAAAAAGTTTTATGAACAATTAATTGAGTACCTCATATACAATCGTTTCATCTGCTTTATTCTTAAGGTTAATTGCACCTACCTTTTTACAATTGAAAGATTGTTTTACATTTTCATAACAAGCTTCTGTAATAAAAATTTGTCCAATACCAGCAGCGCCTTGCAAGCGCTGTGCAGTATTCACAATATCACCAATAACTGTATAATCCAATCTACGCAAAGTGCCGGACCCAATATTGCCACAAATCATTTCGCCACTGTTTATACCTATAGAAACACGCGGCAAAAACTCTAAATCTATGCCTGCACTTGGCAATGTTTCAATATTAGTTCTTATAGCTAGTGATGCATCAATAGCTCTGTCCAAATGAAAAGGACCTTTAAAAACGGCCATTATACAATCTCCTATAAATTTATCTACAATTCCTTGCTGCGCTATAATCTCTTTTACCATTACATCAAAATAGGTATTCAATAATTTTACGACAGCATCAGGGGCTTCTGTTTCACTAATAGAAGTAAAACTGCAGATATCAATAAACACTACAGAAGCTTCTACGGTTTCATTTTCTGTGAGAGATGCTTCGTATTCTCTGCTACCCATAAAATGTAATACATTCTCATCTACATACATCCGCAAAATGTTGTTTTCCTTTATTGCTTTTAAGGTTTCCTTAATTTGTAGTACATGCAAAATTGTTTTCTCTACGGTAGTTTCCAGATCAGTAAAATTTACTGGTTTTGTTACAAAATCAAAAGCACCTAAATTCATTGCTGTGCGAATATTCTCCATATCTCCATAAGCAGATACCATCACAGTTTTTATGAGTGGACTTGCTTCTCCAAGTTTTGAGAGTAACATCAATCCATCCATTTCTGGCATATTAATATCGCTCAACACAATATCAATATCCGGATGTTGGGATAATTTTTCTATTGCATCATTTCCATTGATGGCAAATACAAATTCATATTTTTGGTCTCTTATTTTCTGTCGAAACTTTTGCTTGATGAGGATTTCTAAATCCGTCTCATCATCTGCAACCAATATTTTTGTCATGGAGCTATTGTTTTTAATTTTTCTTTTAATGCAGTAAAATCAACTGGTTTGGTTAAAAAGTCATCGGCGCCTAATTTCATTGCTTGGTTATAATTTTCATCATCGCCATAAGCCGTAATCATCATTACTAGTGGAGGTGGCGCTTCGAATTTTTGTTTTATTTGTTTCAATAACTCTAGCCCACTCATGCCAGGCATATTTATATCGGAGAGAATTAACACTGCTTCGTGTTCGTTAGCCTCCATATATTTTATTGCTTCTTCTCCCGAAAATGCAAAAAATAAATGCATTTCTCCACTTTTTATTTCTTTACGAAACCGCTGCTCAAAGAGAACTTGCACATCTTTTTCATCGTCAACTACTAAAATCTTCATACTTACTTATTTTAAATTGATTGGTAATATAATAATAAAATTAGTCCCTTCTCCATCTTTTGTTTCCACACTTAACTCACCACCGTGTCCCTTAGTCACAATATCATAACTTAAAGATAAGCCCAATCCGGTTCCTTTTCCTGTAGGTTTGGTTGTAAAAAAAGGTTGGAAAATTTTATCCAATACTTTTTTTGGAATACCGTTTCCGTTATCACTAACTTTAATTTCTACTTTATCGCTTAGTTTTTTTGTAGAGACTGTAACAGTTGGTTCATAATGGGTATCACCCTGAGTTTGAAGAAGCGTCTTCTTTTCATCCACCGCATAAAACGCATTGGTCAATAAGTTTAGAACAACCCTTCCAATATCCTGTGGTAAAATATTTATTTTTTCAATAGCAGCATCAAACTCCGTTTTCATGGTTGCATTAAATGATTTGTCTTTTGCCCGTAAGCCATGATAGGAGAGACGAAGGTATTCATCGCACAAAGCATTGATATCTGTTGGTTCTTTTACTCCGTTGCTGCTACGGCTGTGTTGCAACATGCCTTTTACAATGGCATCGGCACGTTTACCGTGGAATATTATTTTATCCTCGTTATCAATTACATCATCAGCCAGAGAATTTACTTCTTCCATATTTCCTTTCTTCAATTCATCTTTCATTTCTACCAGTAACTCTTTATTCACTTCCGAAAAATTATTTACAAAGTTTAACGGGTTTTGTATTTCATGGGCTATGCCTGCAGTGAGCTCTCCAAGGCTTGCCATTTTTTCGGATTGGACAAGTTGCGATGGGGTAGATTGAAAATTGGCAAGAGTAGTTTCTAAAACTTTGTTAGCTTTTTGCTTTTGGCGGTTGTTGCGATATAGAAAGAGTACGACCAATAATACACCAAACAGCAAGCCAATTAAACCAAGCATATTCATTTTATTGGCATAGGCAGTTTTTTCTTCATCCAGTTTTTTTAATCGGAGCTGTTCATCAAAAGAAAATTTTTGGTATTTAGTGAGGTTGCCTATTCTTACATTTTTAAGGCTGTCGTTTAATTTGTAGGCTAATTGCTCATACTTGACGGCGCTGTCTGCTTTATTGTTTAGCTGGTTTACATTGGAAAGGCTTCTGTAAGCTACTAATAAACTACTTGCCAAACCAGTGATCTGGGCTGTTTCTAATGCCTTTTTTGCATAATACAAACTTGAGTCATTATTCTTCTGCTGGGCAAAAAATAAGGACATGGCATAGTAGGATGTGACTAAGAACCTGAGATAATTTTCTTTTTGATTTATGGCTATTGATTTTTGTGCTAAAGCTAAAGCAGAATCCCACATTTTTTTATTAGCATAAGCCGCTGCCAGGCTAAGTAATGAAGGGCCCGTTCTACTATAACCGGATGCTTCTGCAAATTTCATTGCTTTATTGACAATAAGAATTGCTGAATCCGTCGGTAATAAGTTAGCAAAGCTTGAATAACCTAAATATATTACTTTACCATTATTGATAGACTCTCCCAATTTTGCAGCCTCCAGGTAATATGACCTTTGTTTTTCCTTTTCACCTAAACCACCCCACAGGTTGCCCATCATTTGATAGTTCATGCCTAAAATTGAAATACGGGCTTCATGACTGCTCTTTGAATTGGAAAATGTCCATGGCCGCCAATTATCGGTTTCATTTTTTTCATCACCCGCCAGTTTCATGGCTTCTGAATGGTATTCATAACTTTTCATTAAATCACCTAATGTTGCCAGGCAATATCCTCCCTGGCTGTATGCATCAGCTTGCCATAAATTCATTTTCAATTTTTTGGACAGTACTAATTGCTGTTCATGAAAATATAATCCGCTGTCGGCTATAAAATCTTGGTAATAAAAACCAAGGCTGCGGAAGGCGGCCATCTTTAGGGTATCGTTCTTTTCAGTTAGTAGAGACTGTTTCAGG
>JANMFB010000082.1:0-1679 GCA_031377605.1 Ferruginibacter sp. | reverse complement strand
AAACAAAAGATCAGTTAGCTACACTATTAGTTTCTGATGTGTTGAACGTTAAGTTGAGTGGGACTACTACCTTTTTTGATGGTACAAATGTACTTACAGGTAGAGCCTTAGCTGATGATGTAATTGACACTGAATTGTTATTGATTTTTGGTGGTCCAACAGGGGCATCAAATCCTCAACTAACAAAGGATAATGTGAATGGAAATGATAAAGCTTTTCTTGCTACATTTCCTTATATGGCATCTCCTTTTTAAAGGTTGGTTTAAAAATGGAAAAGGGCGTTGTTTAATTTCAATTTAATAGCGCCTTTTTTTATTTTTGAATGAGTTACAATTAATATATCCAGTTTTTTAAGTTCTCACTTTGGGGAGTTGGTATAATTCAGATTTTTCTCTTATCGATTTTTATTTCTACATTTGAAGCATAAACTAAGTAAATAATCAGCATTCAATTAACATATTCAGAACAAGAATTGGTCTTTTCCCTAAAGAAAAAGGATGAATCAGCGTTTTCATATTTATATGATAATTATTCTGCTGCTTTAAATGGAGTTATTTATGCAATGGTTGGTGATATTACTTTAACAGAGGATATTTTACAAGAAGCATTCCTCAAAATTTGGAAAAATATAGATGCCTACGATGAATCAAAAGGGAAGTTATACACTTGGATGAGGAGACTAACCCACAATTTAACTTTAGATAATTTAAAAAGCAATCAACATAAATACCAGAATAAAGTAGTAAAAGATGAAATGGCTGTTATAAATATTCAAGTTAATAACAGCATAATCGGTAAATTGGATTCGTTAGATTTTAAAAGGAAATTAGACAAATTAGACCCAAAACAACGGCGAATAATTGATATGTCATACTATCAAGGTTATACCCAAGAAGAAATAGCAGAAGCGTTAGATATGCCGGTAGGTACAGTAAAAACAAAAATACGATCAGCAATTATAGAACTAAGAAAAATATTTAATTAATAAATTGAACCCAAACGAAATCATATCATCAGGCTTATTAGAACTCTTTGTCTTAGGAAAAACTAATGAGCAAGAAACTGCGCAAGTTTTGGTGTGGAAAGCTGCCTACTCTGAAGTGGCTGCAGAGTTGCTTGCTATAGAAAATGACTTAGAAATGTTCGATTTGGCGAATGCATTAAAACCTTCGGATAGTGCAAAGCAAAATTTATTTGCTGCCTTAAAAGAAGAAAATGCAAACAGCAAAAGCACGTTACCATCATCAACGATAGAAACTTCAAATCATACAGTTGAAACACCAGTTGTAAAAATGAATCGTTGGAAGTTAGCAGCAGCTGCATCTATAGTACTTTTAATAGGTAGCTCAGTTTATACCTACAATAAATATAAGATGTTAAGCGATAAACTCGCTAAAGCTGAAATTGAAATTACAAACCAGCAACAACAAATTGCATCCCTTGATGAAGGCATAGAAGGCGCTGCAAATAATAGTAGCCAACAGGTGGTACTAAAAGGAACTTCAACATCTCCTTCAAGTACTGCAAAAATATTTTGGGTACGTAATACTGGCGAAGTATTTGTTGAAGCAAGCGGATTACCAGTTGCACCACAAGGTTCGCAATATCAATTGTGGGCCATTATAGATGGGAAACCTGTAAATGCAGGTATGATTATCTCTGACAACAAAGGCAAAAAA
>JANMFB010000346.1:0-4903 GCA_031377605.1 Ferruginibacter sp. | reverse complement strand
GGTGATACTTTGTTTGTAGGCGATGTAGGCCGTCCGGACTTAAGCAGTGGCAATTTAAGTAGTGAAGATCTTGCAGAAATATTATATGAATCATTGACAAAAAAAATAATTCCTCTTGCAGACGATGTGATTGTTTATCCTGCACATGGAGCAGGTAGTAGTTGCGGTAAGAATATTGGTCCAAATAAATTTAGTACCATTGGTGATGAAAAGAAAACCAATTATGCTTTAAAGCCACAAAGCAAAGAAGCGTTTATAAAAATTGTAACTGCAGGGCTTGCAATTGCACCGGCATATTTCCCAATAAATGCGTCAATTAACCAAAAAGGATATGATGCAATAGATGAAATAAAAATGACTGGTACAAAAAAGATAAGCATTTCAGCATTTAAAAAACTTGCAGATGAAGGAGCAGTTATTTTGGATACAAGGCATACTACAGAATTTACACAGGGCTTTGTACCCGGCTCTATTTTTATTGGACTGGAAGGTAGATTTGCAGAATGGGCAGGTATGTTGTTACCATTTGATAAAAATATTATTTTAGTTACTGAAGATGGTAAACAAGAAGAATCGGTAATAAGGCTAGCTAGAGTAGGGTTCGATAAAATGATGGGCTGTTTAGATGGTGGTTTTGAAGCTTGGAAAAGTAGCGGTGAAAAAATAGATTTAATAATTGATGTAGAGCCAGACGAATTAATAATGGATATTCCACACGACCCAAACATTACTGTGTTGGATGTAAGAAGGGAAACAGAGTTTGCAGATGGACATTTAAAAGATGCTAGCAACTTGCCTCTTGCCGATATGGTGGATGTAACTTTGCTAGCACAATTTGAAGAAACAGAAAACATTTATGTGCATTGTGCAGGTGGATATAGAAGTGTAATTGCAACATCTTTGCTAAAAAAAGAAGGAATACAGAATGTACGTAATGTGCTAGGTGGCTGGGAAAAAATAAAAGAAGAAAAAGGAGCAAAGATTAAGAAAGAGCCCTCCATTTTAAATTAAGAAATACCTAATAGGCGTAGTTTTTTCACTTATTAAAAAACTTATGAAATTAATATTATTTATTGCGATAGTTTTTCTTTCTACTAAAAATGTAATTGCGCAAACCAGAAGTGATTATTATGCAATTACTGTGAGTTTTTACAGTAAATGTTGTGGTGTGCCAGATAGTAAACCTCTTTTTGATTCAATTGTAAGATTTAAGAAAAAGAATAAAATAAAGACAATCACTTACGATCGTTTAGGACCACTAGGTAAAGAAGGGGAGTACCAACTCGGATTTCTCCTCAAAGAGCTTTCTAAAAAGCAACGGGCTAATTTTATAACAATGGTTGAAAAGATTACGCCAACACTTATTGGAAGTGGCGATTCAAACTCTGCAGGCGGAGCAAACATGAAATTGAATGTAAAAATAATGAAAGCAGAAGATTTGGGTAGAGCTAAAATTGAAAAAGGGAAATTATAATTGATATTATAAATGGGTGTTATCAAAAGCAGAATGCCACAATTAGAATGTCTATTTCCAACAACATTATTGATTTAATTTCACTGTGTTACTAAATTGTTTGGATAGTGAATAATAAAAGTAAAATTTTATGATTTAGATAAATCTAAGCGATATTTGGTATTGAAGCTACAAATCGAGTAATCATATTTTAAGTACGAATAATAATTTTAATTTATATACGTTATTACATAAACTAATAATCAAAAAATTACAATTATGAATAAGTTAATAGTTTTCTCCATCATTTCTTTTATTACACTACTATTTGTTGTAATCACATTTATACTTTAAGATTACTACCCTTATAAAAAATGCCGCTCTTTAGGAAAGCGGCATTGTTGTAGATTCATGTACAAAAACTTCATGAATGTTATAAATAAATTACAAAGATTTCCAATTGACAAACTGGGTAGTCATTTTTTTACCATTTGCAACCATAGTTACCAAAAAAGTCCCTTCTTCAAGATTAGCAACATTTACAAGTTCAACAGCATTTGGACCAGTAACTAAATTTGCATTTTGGGTAATTACTACTTCACCAGCAGCATTAGTTATAGTAATAGTAACTGCCGTTGCTTTTTTAGAATTTACCCTTAGTTCTATGGTAGAAGTTTTACCATTAGAACCAATTTTGATTGTATCAAAGTTGTTAGCAAAAGAGGTTGCGAAAGAAAATGTGCTGATTAAAAGAATAATTAAAGCTTTCATTTTGTTATTTTTTACTTTTAAATAAAATTTTTAGTAGATTTTCTAAAGTTGGAAGGTTGCTAGTTCTAGTTGTTTGTAGTAACACTTCTACTTCGAATTGTAAAAATAAGGGCTTTTTTTTAAATAAATGAGGTTTTTACTATTTTTTTCAAACTTTTTTTTTCTGCACTCCGTAATTGAGGTAATTTTACAACATGAATTTATTGCTAGAGGCGAGAGACTTAACTAAGAATTTTGGAGATTTTGAAGCAGTTAAAAACTTGCATTTTACTGTAAATGAAGGAGATGTTTATGGATTTCTTGGTCAAAATGGGGCTGGCAAATCTACGACATTGCGCATGTTATTGCATTTAATTAAGCCATCTGCAGGCGAAATATTTTTTTCAGGAAAAAAAATTGGAGAAGGAGATAATTCCCTTTTAAAGGAAACTGGAGCGGTAATTGAACGCCCAGATATGTACAAATACCTTTCGGCTTATGATAATTTGAACATTTTTGCCAAAATGAGCGGTATAAAAGTTAGTCGAACTTTAATAATGGATCAGTTGGAAATGGTGGGCTTAGCAGAAAGGAGCAAAGATGTTGTGAAAACTTTTAGCCAAGGAATGAAGCAAAGGCTTGGGATTGCCATTGCTCTAGTTCACCAACCTAAACTTATAATATTAGATGAACCAACAAATGGTCTAGACCCTCAAGGTATAGCAGATATGCGAAATCTTATTTTGCGACTAAGTAGAGAAATGAACAAAACAGTAATAGTCTCTTCCCATTTATTAAGTGAAATAGAGTTAATTGCAAATAGAATGATTATAATAAATAAAGGACAAAAAATTATTGAAGGAAATGTAGCAGAATTATTAGACCCTTCAAATACCTTGGTAGAAATAAATACTACCAATAATATAGAAGCTATAATACAAATGCAAAATAGCCAATGGGCTAGTCTTTTAGAAGGTAACAGCAAAAACATCAAACTTAGGATGAACAAAGATGATGTTCCTGCACTTGTAAAGTCCCTTACAGAAAAAGACCTTCATATATTGTCTGTACAACCTCGCCATTCCTTAGAAGATTATTTTTTATCACTTACCAACAACGATACACATGTTGAGCCTTTTGCAAATTGAGTTATACAAAATATCAAAAAGGCCGAGAACGTATATTGCATTTATTGCTGTAGCAGCTATCGTTTTTATTTTTCAATTTGCTTTTAAGGCAGATGGTCAGAGTTATATGAACCTTATGCTTCAAAGTGCAGGTGATACTTTTGATATAGATAGAAGCAAAGCTATCAATGGATATTTTATGTGTTATATTATATTAAACACATTGCTTATTCAAATACCTATTTTAATTGCTTTGGTAGCAGGTGATGCTATAAGTGGTGAAGCAAACATGGGGACACTTCGTTTATTGCTTACCAAACCAATCAGTCGTCAAAAGATAATTGCAGCAAAATTTTTCGCATCACTTCTTTATACTGTTGCATTGTTGATTTTTATGGCTATAATGGCCTTGTTTTTAAGCATGCTCATTTTTGGAGTAGATGATATGCTCATTTTTAGGGTAAAAGGAGATGAATCCCAAATATTGCAAATTACAAAAGATGATGTAATGTGGAGATACGTTGCAGCATTTGGTTATGCAGCAGTAGCGCTTACCGTAATTGCAGCACTCGCAATATTATTATCAGTATTTGCAGAAAATTCTATTGGTCCTATTATTGCTACAGTATGTATCGTTATAGTTTGCACCATTGTATCCAATATTAATGTACCCATTATTGACAAAACCATAAAACCATGGCTTTTTACTTCTTACCTAGTAGGCTGGAAAGGCTTTTTTTATATAGCAACAGACGAAGACAACGTACCTATAAAAGGAAGTATAGAAAATTGGCCTGCCATAAGAAATAGTTTATTTATTCTTTTGGCACATATTGGTGTTTTTTTTGGTGCAGCAGTGTGGTTTTTTAAAAAGAAAGATATTTTGAGTTAGGTGGAGTTGTAAGTTTTAAGTAATAAGTTTTAGGTAGTAGATGGTTTATTTTTTGGTTTTAAGCATTGGTTTTTCATGGCTACTTCTGTGGCAGCTTGTGCGCCGGAGGAGTAACGCACTCTTGATCATTTAATCTATAATCATCAAAATTGACCTGAATAGATTAGGGCGAAGATTAAAGATTAAGAATTAATAAAAATTATGAAGAAATTAGTTATAGTATGCTTGCTCTTAAGCACAAATTTTGCAAAGGCACAAGACATTAATTTATTGTTGAATAAAGCAAAAGCAAAAATAGAATCTGTAAATGATTATGAAGCTTCAGCAGTAATGAAAACCAATGTTGCTTTTTTAAAAGTGCCAATTGCTAGAGTAAAAATTTATTTTAAGAAACCAAATAAGTTAAAACTCAAAAGTGAAAAAGGTATTCAATTTATACCCAAAGGAGCAGTAAGTCTGAATTTGAATAACATTACAGGCAATAATAAATTTACAGTTATAGATGCTGGTACAGATAAAATAAAAGGCACAGTTGTAAGGGTAGCAAAATTATTACCTATAGATGATAATAGCGATGTTGTATTGAGTACTGTGTATATTGATGAAGCTACTAGCTTAATATTAAAAGCAAAAACCACCACAAAAGATAATGGGACTTATGAGTTAGAAATGACTTACGGT
>JANMFB010000311.1:0-22198 GCA_031377605.1 Ferruginibacter sp. | reverse complement strand
GATGAATAACCGTGTCTCAGCGGGGTATAAAATAGTCACGTGGTTATGCGATAGAAATATGAAGTTTACAGCAAAAATTTATTCAGTGCTTCTTTGATAGGTACGGCTACACCAACTACAGAGGCACTAATTAAAACATATAGCAAGTAAATTTTTACCGTATTCATTCTTTTTGCTTAGCAATACTTTTTGCACCCCCACCTTCGTATATTTTTTCAAGCTGCTTTTTTATTTGGCTCCAAGCCATTTTTTGCTCATCTTCATTTTTATTAAACTGAATATCCATTCGGTAATTTTTTAGTTGGCAATTTAAGGAATAGTAATGAGTTGGCAGTATTCGGTTGGTAGTATTCAGTTTGAAGTGGACAATTTGTAGTGAGGTAGATAGTATATTTTTCAAATATTTTAATTCTTTTTTTCCTTCTCTTCACAGTTTAACGGGTGTATTTATGTTGTCTAATCTTTTATATTTTTACCTAATGAAGAAGATAAGTAAACCCTCAGATACAGAGCATGCTCTTTATTACAATCAGTTTATTCAATTGGTAAGTGAAAATGAACCTGTATTAAAGCAATTAAAAATTAATGCAAAAAAAATGGAGGATATGGTTTATAATTTGTCAGACGAAGCACTTACTACAAATTATGAGAAAGGTAAATGGACAATAAAAGATATTTTACAACACTTAATAGATAGTGAAAGAGTATTTGTTTGTAGGGCTATGCGTTTTGCAAGAAATGATAAATCACCTCAACTATTTTTTGATGAAAATAGCTTTGCAAAAGAAGCTAATGCTATAAAAACTCCCCTTAGAAAACTTATTAAAGAATATAAAACTACAAGGCAAGCTACCATTACATTTTTTGAAAATCAAAATGCGGTTATTTTAAGACGAACAGGGATTGCAAGTAATAGTTGTATGAGTGTTAGGGCTTGTGCTTGGATCATTTGTGGACACGAGATACATCATTTACAAGTAATAGCAAATAAATATTTAATAAATTAATTTTGATACTTTATTAATTTTTCTCTTACAAAGCTTTAATCAATTCATTCTAGAAATTATGCTTAGCGCAATTTCGTAGTTAAAACAAATTAGGAAATAGTAAATAAATTTTTCTTCCTTTAGGAAATTTCTATTGAGTTGTAATTATTGCAAATTTCAATTATAAAATTTATTTATATTTGGTATAAGTAACATAAATAAAATTTATTGAAATTATTTTTACACATTTGCCTTCAAATCATAAAAAAATGAAAAAAAATCTTGTAAGCTTAGTAATTATTTTTACTGTAATAACAAACGCTTTAATTGCTCAAGTTTCTTCAAATGAAGCTTTAAAAATGTTAAAAGAAGGAAATGAAAGGTTTTTAGAGGGCAAAAGTATTAAGCCTCATCAGAATTTACAACGAATTAAAGACTTGTCCTCTGGTCAAAAACCATTTGCTATAATTGTAAGTTGTTCTGACTCAAGAGTTCCAAGTGAGATTATTTTTGATCAAGGGTTAGGAGATTTGTTTATAGTAAGAACGGCAGGACAAGTTTCATCTTTTGCATCGTGGGGAAGTATAGAATTTGGCAATGCTGTTTTGGGTGCTAAACTCATTGTGGTTATGGGACACACCAAATGTGGAGCTGTGTCGGCTGCTTGTAAAATACCTGATGTGCCGGGTCATATTGTTACGCTAATAAATGCCATTAAACCTGCAGCTCAACTTGCTAAAAAACAAGCTGGGGACGAAGTAGAAAATGCTGTAAAAATAAATGTGGCAATGCAAGTACAACAGTTACAAAACATGGAACCAGTTTTGAGTAAAGCAGTTCAAAGTGGACTCACTCAAATAGTTGGGGCAGTTTATGATTTAGAAACAGGGAAAGTAACTTTTTTTGATCCTAATTATTTACAAAACTTAACAAAATAATATGGAATTGTTTTCATCTTTCGGAGCCAGTTTGGCTTCACCTATGGTGCTCGCATTTGCGCTTGGTATAATTGCAACATTGTTAAAGAGCGACCTCAAGTTTCCTGAAGGTATGTACATGGGTTTAACCATTTATCTATTATTTGCTATAGGAATAAAAGGAGGAGTTAAATTAACATCTGTACACCTTATTGATTTTTATAAACCCTGCTTGGCAGCAATTGCCATGTGCATCGCTATCCCTATTGTAGGATATTATATTTTACAAAAATTGGGAAAAATGGATAAGTTAAATGCTGCCGCAATAGCTGCTCATTTTGGCTCAGTTTCCGCTGTAACTTTTAGTGAGGGTACTTCATTTCTCGATTTAATGAAGATTCCTTATGAAGGATATATGCCTGCAATGTTAGCCATTATGGAAATCCCGGCAATCATTGTAGCAATTTACTTTGCCAAAAAAGCAATGCCTAAAGCTAACAGCTCTATGGGTAAAGTTATGCATGAGCTTTTTACCAATAAAGGAACCATTTTATTGCTAGGGGGGATTTTTATTGGGTTAATTACAGGAAAAAAAGGATTTGAACAAGTTGCGCCATTATATGATGGTCTCTTTCGGTGAATACTTTGTTTGTTTTTGTTGGAAGTAGGTTTGGTGGCGGGACGCAGGCTGTATGACTTAAAAAAAGTAGGCTTTTTCCTGTTGGGATTTGGTTTAATTATGCCTGTTATTTATGCAGTAGGGGGGATTTATTTAGGACACTGGGCTGGTTTATCTATGGGAGGAGCAACAATTTTTGGACTCTTATGCGCAAGCGCAAGTTATATTGCAGCTCCTGCAGCAGTGCGTATTGCTATACCCGAGGCTAATCCTACACTTTATCTTACAGCAAGTTTAGCCATAACATTTCCTTTTAATGTTACTTTTGGACTTCCTTTATATTTAACAATTGCAAAAAACTTATACGCTATATGACACAATTAGTTCCTACAAAAATGATTACAGTTGTAGCATTAGATTCTCTTCAAAACAGAATTATTGGGGATTTAAAAAACTGTGGAGTAAAAGGATATACCATTGTAGAAGTAGAAGGAGAAGGCTTATACGCTCAACATTTTACTGATTGGGAAGGGCGTAACATACGTATTGAGGCTATTGTTACCGAAGAAAGGGTGATACAAATTATGGAGATGCTTAGTCAAAATTATTTTGAAAAATATGGGGTTATTGCATTTGTAACAACTGTGGAAGTGTTACGAAAAGACCGTTTTGAATAAAGCAATTTAAGATGGACTCTCTAAAATAGTTGGGTTACTTACGATTTAGAAATTTGAAAAATTACTTTTTTAGATCCTAGTTATTTAAACACTTTATAAAACTAACTACCTTAAATCAAATATTTAGAAATGTTCTTGATGGTAGTGTAAAAGAAACATTTTTCATAGTTGATAAACTAATATTAATTATTTTTTTACATTATTGTTGTTAAAAACTTTCTACTTTTATTTCTTTTGCTATTGCAATAGCTCTTTCTTTTACCGAATTTACATCAGAACCAATAGTGTCGTAAGCCAACGCTATAGCCATTCTTCTATATGGTCGAGTAACCGGTTTGCCAAAAATCTTTATGTCAGATTTTGAATAGTTCATAGCTTTTTCTAGCCCAACATAATTTGGATTTACGCCATCTTTATCAGCTAAAATAACAGCACTCGCACCCACACGTTCTAAAGATATTTCAGGGATAGGTAAACCTAAAACTGCACGAGCATGCAATTCAAATTCTGAAAAATTTTGTGTGCCTGCAAGAGTTACCATGCCAGTATCATGTGGGCGAGGGGAGAGTTCTGAAAAGTAAATACCATCATCTGCCAAGAAAAATTCTACACCCCAAATGCCAGCACCCGATAACGCTGCGGTAACTTTTGCAGCCATTTCTTCTGCTTCTTTTAATAGGGCTGGTTCTATTGCTGCAGGTTGCCAGCTTTCTTGGTAATCTCCTCTTTCTTGCCTATGACCTATAGGTGGACAAAACAAAGTATTTCCATTTTTTTGGGTTACGGTAAGTAATGTTATTTCTGAATTAAATTTTACAAAAGCTTCTACTATTACTTCCGTATAATCTCCCCGCTTGCCTGCTTGTGCATATTCCCAAGCTTTTAGAATATCGCTTTCTGTTTTTATTACACTTTGTCCTTTGCCTGATGAACTCATTAAAGGTTTTACTACACAGGGTATTCCTAGGTTTTTTACTGCTGTAATCATTTCCTCCAAGCTATTTGCATATTCGTAAGCTGCAGTTTTTAACTTTAATTCTTTGGATGCTAAATCTCTTATAGCTTTTCTATTCATGGTAAAATTTGCAGCCTTAGCACTTGGCACTACTGTTATACCTTGCTGTTCATAATCATAAAATCTTTCAGTGCGTATTGCTTCAATTTCGGGTACAATTATATCGGGATTATGTTTTGCTACAATGCTATCAAGCGCATTTCCATCCAACATATTTATTATTTCTCTTTCATCTGCCACTTGTTGTGCTGGTGCATCATTGTAAGAATCTACGGCTATTACATATTGCCCTAATCTTTTAAGCGCAATTACAAATTCTTTTCCTAGTTCACCTGATCCCAATAGCATTATTTTTTTCATTTGTCTAATTTTGATAGAAATAAAAGAATTGATTCAAATATCAACTTTTGAAAGCAAATTTATGTTTCTTTTAATGAGAAACTTTCTTGCTTTTTTCCTATTTATGAGTATGTTTGTAAAATGTTAGACAAGCCTAAGTTTTTTGTTAAAGTAAAACCAATAATTATAATTTTTACAGTAATAATTACTACAAATGTAAGCCACGCTCAGACTAGAATTGATACAGATAGGCCTGACCAAACGGAAAGCGCCTTCACCATACCCTTAAAATTTATACAAGTGGAGGCAGGATTTATTGTAGAAAAAGCAAATGATGTTTTTAAAAATTATACATCACCTACCGTACTTACAAAATATGGGTTAAGTAAAAAATTAGAATTAAGATTAATTACAGAATACGGTTTTGATAATAATAAAACATTTTCAACAGGTTTTCAACGACAAAGCATGCCTTTGCAGCTTGGTATGAAAGTAGCATTGCTGGAAGAAAAAGGATTACTTCCAAAAACATCACTGATTGCACATAGTTCCTTGTTAAGCACAACTCAAGATGGTAAAGATGGCACAAAGCATAATCTTGGATTAAATTATCGTTTTACTTTTCAAAATACCATTACAAAAAAAATATCTCTTGGTTATAACTTAGGTATGGAGATAGATGATTTTAACGAGAAACCGATTTACATTTATACGCTTACAACTGGTTTTGAAATTGGAAAAAAATGGTATGCTTATGTAGAATCGTTTGGTTCTATTATCCAAAATGAAGCGCCACAGAATAGCCTTGATGGTGGATTTGCTTATTATGTAAACAATGATTTTAAGCTTGATATTTCCGCAGGTATTGGTATTAGCAACGCTGCACCTAGAAACTATGTAGCTGTTGGATTTTCATTTCGTTTTGATACAGATAAATAATTTTTGTTTAATAATCTAAGTATTGCTGATACAATGTTTGTAAATAAGCTTTTGATTGCTCTAAATCTATTTCATTTAAGGATGTCTGAGTTTTAGGCTGTAATTTCAATACTTTTTGTGAAGGTAATGAGTATATAATATTTTGTTGAGGAGAAATCCACCCTAAAACATTTTCATTGGAATAATAAGCAAATTGCTTTGCACTTGTATTAAATACATCTTTACTCCAAACGAAATTATTGTGTGCTAATTTTAACTGTGATAAAATAATTGCAGGAATATCATTTTGATTACAAATTTTATCCATTGTTTTTCCACGTAAACTATCTACAAGTGCACCACCAGTAATCATTCCGGTAATTCTTCTTCCTTCCGGTAAATTCATATCCCTATTTTTTGGCAACGGATGCCCGTGATCTGCAACTAAAATGAATAAAGTGTTGTTGTACCAAGGTTGTTTTTTTGCTTCATTGAAATAATTAAACAAACAATTATCTGTGTAATATGCCGCCTTTTTAAAATGTTCAGCATCACTTCCTCCGATAAAAGGCGTTTGCATGGTTACTTCAAACGGTTCATGGGTACTCAATGTTAATATCACAGAAAAGAAAGGTTGTTTTTCATCTTTTATTTCTTCTAACTGTTTATTAAAAACAAATTCGTCATGAGCTCCCCATTTGCTATTTAATTGACTTTTTTTAAAATTATTTTTATCAATTATTTTTTCAAATTGCGTATTTAATAAATAGGATTTCATATTAGCAAATTCTATTTCACCCCCATAATAAAATGATGAATGATAACCTTGTTTGCCTAATTCAATACTTATTGATGGTAACTTTTCCGATTTGCTTGGAGTTGTAATGATTGAATTATTTGGTTGAGCAGGAAAGCCACTTAATATCGATACCAATCCTTGATCAGTTCTAAATCCGCTTCCATACATTTGATTGAATAATAAACCTTCTTTGCTCAGTTCATCAAAATGTGGAGTTACGTTTTTTTCTCCTCCCAAAGCATTTATAATATCTGCTGTCCAGCTTTCAAGTACAATAATTACAATATTTGGCTTGCCTTTAAATAAAGTTTGTGTTTCATCAGATGTTATTGCAAATAAATCTTTTGTTATTTGTTTTGCTTTATCACTATCCATAAATACATATGGATTTTTAGTGTCTTTAGCTTCTAAGATACTATGAGCCAAATACCAAATATTATTTGTAGCTATTTGGTTATTTATTTGCACATTGGAATAATAGGAACTGCTTTCATTTATAGGAGCAAGTTGAAATCCTCCTCTATAGCAAATAATTAGTATAGCAGGGAAAATAATAATTTGTAAAATCTTTGCTTTTTTGTTTTGGATTTTATTTGAAAAATTTGTGATAAATTTTCGATAAGCTCTTACGCCTACGTACGTTATTATTATACAAGCTGTAAGTAGAAGAGAGAGGGACCATACTGAAATAAATGTCAGTACTTCTTTTGGATACAATAAATAATTGAATACTCTTGCCGATAAAAGTGTACCCCACTCTCCAAACATTTTAATATTGGCAATACTTAGTATTGAAACAATAGTTATCATTAAAATATTTAAATAAAAGTTAAGCCTTTCAATTAATCGATTATTATAGCATTGCCGAATTGCCCATAAAATATATGGGATGAGCGCTGCTGCGCAAGCAGTAGAAAGATCTAACCGCAGTGCATGAAAAAAACTCAATCCGGTTTCAAAATAATGTTCATTAGGGATTTTATTGTGATGATAAATAATAAAGATAAACCTGAACAATGCGAAAAAAAGGATCCAAAAAATAATGAGCCTAAATAAATAATGTATTTTAAGGTTATTTAGTTTCATGCGTATAGAAATTATAAATGATAAGTTCCACTAAATATTTTTCAAAAAGTTTAATTATGCAATTAATACCGCCTGTGTCTTCATAATAGTCCAATTGCATTGGCCTAAACGACTATTGCAGCTGCATTATATCCAAAGTCAATTTGACTACATATTGATATAATTGGTATAACAATACAAGTTAGTTTTATTCTCTAATTGTTAGTCAATAGATCAGTTGTAAAGATATAAGAAAGTAAGCGATTTCGTTTAATTGTTAACCTAAACAAATTCATTGTTGTAGATGGTATTTCTATAACTCAAAGAAATTAAAATAGAATTTGTTTCAAATCTAAATTTTTTCTCATGTTCAACTATTTGCAGTATCAAAATGAATAATAATAAACTTTCAAACTTCCTTAATTATATTTCTAATTATCAAAATACCCTACCAATTTTTGCTTTAATAGCTCTGGCATGTTTACTTTTTTCATGGTAGCCATTTCTATAAAAAATAGATTAGTAGTGCCGGTGTTTAGTAATTTATTAGCTTCGTTAAAAATTTCAGTAAAAAATGTAATACTGTGTGTGGTAGGCATTTCTTTTATTGTTGTTTTTACTGTTATTAGATCGTCGTACTTAGCTGGGCGTACAAAACTACTTTGCGTTTCTACAACAGGCATCATTATACCCATAGCCTCTATATCCTTGTAGGTAAAACCAAGTTGGCGTATTGCCTCTGTTCTGCCTATTTCGTAAAATTGCGCATAGTTTCCATAATAAACAAAGCCCATTTGATCTGTAAGTGCGTAATGTATGCGGATAAGAGTATTAGATGAGTACAATTTTAGAATTTTATTTTTTTTAAAATAAATAATATTTTAGGATTGCAATATATGTATAAGACAATAATTTAAACAAAACAAAAAGATTGTACGTTGCTAAAATTGGAGTAAAAATTAAAACCAAAAGGCTATTGAACTTTTCTGTAGCCTTTAGATTTTACTTATGTTCAATGCATTTAATATATTTTTTGTTTCCGTCTACCTTAGCTTGCTTAAATTAATTAATCTTTTATTTTCCTATCATGCTATCTACACTTACTTTACCAGGGCCTAATAATAATAACACAAGATAACAACCAAGAAATAAAGTTGCTGTTTGTCCTTCGCCCATAAAATCGCTGTTGTGTGCTTTTACTACTGCAACAATCATGGTAATGATTAATGGAATACAAGCTAATCGTGTAAATAATCCAATTATGAGAAATAAACTGCAAAAGAATTCTGCAAAAATTACGAGTGCAGTAGTTGGTCTTTGACCAATGCCTAAAAAATTAATCATTTCTTTAGCTGTCTCGTCAAAATGTACCATTTTATCGTAACCATGTTTTAGCATAAGACCAGCTGCTACAAGGCGTAAAAGCAACATGGCTGTATTAAATGCTCCTGCAGAATATTTTGTGGATAGTAATTTTCTCATTTTTATTAATTTAGATTTTGTACAATGATAAACATTTATTTATCATCTTTTTAACAGCTGTGTAAAAATACTTTTCATTTCTTAATTTTTATTGTTTTTTATTTGCCAAGTGTAATAGGGTTTTAACAATATTCTATAAGTAGGAAATTTTATGCTTCATCTCATTTGTTTACATTGCGCCACAATATAATACGTTTAATTTAATGGTATAATCTTTGCAAATGAATCATTCAAACTATAATATGTGCTCATTTTTTAATAAAGCTTTGTCTATAAATAAGAAATTCAGTTTTCTTTTATTTTCTACAATGCTTGTTAGTATTGCCTTTTCGCAATCTACCCATGTTTTTACAGATGAGGAAAGAGATTATAAAGCCGTAAAGGAATTTATAGCCAAGGAAGAATATGCTTTTGCATATCCATTGGTAAAAGAACTTAAAATTAAATATAGAGAAGACAGAAGTTCTGACCATGGATACATAAATGATGATATAAATTACTACAATGCATTGTGTGAATTAAAATTACTACAAGATATTGGTAAAGATGATGCAGTAGAATACATCAATAGTGTGAGCAATGAACCAAGAAAGGAAATAATGAGTTTTCATTTGGCTCATTATTACTTTTTAAAAAATGAGTTTGCCAAGGCTATTGATGCATTTACGGATGCAGGATATAAAAACCTAAGCAATGAGCAAATTGCTGATGCAAAATTTGAAAAAGCCTATTGTCAATTTAATTTAAAAAGATTTGAAGAAGCTAAACCGCTTTTTAATGAAATACACCAAGTGGTAAGTGGTAAATATTATATACCTGCAAATTATTATTACGGGTTTATTTGTTATTACGATAGGCAATACAGTGAAGCTTTAAAAGCATTTAAGTTAGTAGAAACCTTTGATGAATACAAAGGTGTCGTTCCTTATTACATTGCAGAGATTTTTTATTTTCAAGGAAAGAAAGACGAAGCTTTGCGCTATGGAGAGAGTGTACTTACTCGTAGCACAACATTGTACTATGATGCTCAAATGAGATTGCTCATAGGGCAAATTTATTTTGAGAAAAAAGAATATAATAAGGCATTACCCTTTTTGGAAGCTTATGTGAACGGTATCAATAAAGTAACTAAAGAAATATTGTATGAGTTAAGTTTTTGTTATTACACTTCTGGTAGAAATGAAAAAGCAATTGAAGGGTTTAAACAATTGAGTAACGAAAAAGACTCGATGGGGCAAAATAGTATGTACTTGCTCGGCGATTTATACCTCAAAAAAGGCGATAAGGCAAATGCAAGAACGGCTTTTCAATATTGTGCCTTCAATAGCAGTAATGCTTTGCAGCAAAAAGTATCGAGGTTTAATTATGCAAAATTGTCGTATGAATTGGGATTTCAAAATATTGCATTGACAGAAATGAAAAGTTTTTTAAATAAATACCCAAATTCTGAATACGATACAGAGGCAAAAGAAATATTGGTGTCCTTATTTGCTCGTACAAGTAATTTTACTGAGGCATTGGCAATATATAAAGCCTTTGACAAGCCTACTATTGCTATGCAAAAAATTTATCCTTCTATATTATATGGTAAAGCAATAGAAGAGTTGAATGATCAACGTTTAGCAAATGCCGACGAATTGTTTTACAAAGTTATAGCTGAACCTTATGCGGGAACTACCGCTGGATATGCTAATTTTTGGCGTGGAGAAATTGCTTACAGGCAACAAAATTATGATGCGGCAATTAAAGATTTAACCAAGTTTTTAGAAGCAAATTTACCACAGCAAGGAGAAGCGAATAACGCAACAGCAAATTACAACATCGCTTATTGCAAATTTCAAAATGAGCAATATGCCGATGCAGCTAAATATTTTGAGCAAGTAACAAAATCCGTATCTCCTACATCAACTGCACAAGCACACGATGCATTTGTACGAACTGCAGATGCTTACTATATGCAACGAGATTATGCTAAAGCAAATGCAATGTACGAAACTGCGATTAATGCTTCATCTCCTTTGAGCGATTATGCCTTGTATCAAAAAGCAATGATAGCAGGTATAAAAAATGGTGCGGAAAAAATTAGGATTTTAAACGCTGTATCTAAACAATATCCAAAAAGCACATTGCTACAAGAAATAAATATGCAGATTGCGCTTACTTATATAGCAGAAACAAAATTTGCAGAGGCTGTACCTTATTTAACTGCTATAATAGCAAGCAATGATGGAGGAATGAAACCTAGTGCTTACCTAAAACTTGGTTTGGCCCATTACAACAATAAAAACAATACCGAAGCTTTAAAGGCCTATACCCAATTGATAAAAACTTATCCTCAATCTGTAGAAGCAGATGAAGCAATAGATATCGTGAAAGCCATTTATGTGGATGAGGGTAAAACGGATGAATATGTAGTTTTAATGAATCAAATAGGTAAAGCGGTTTCTGTAACAGAAGCCGATTCTTTGAGCTATACTAGTGCAATCAATAAATATGAAGGCAATGATTGTGCAGGAGCTATTGCTGCATTTACAAGCTATGCAAACAAGTATCCTAACGGTGCATATATTGTAGCAGCCAATTTTTATAGAGCAGATTGTTTCCAAAAAAATAAGGATTTACAAAATGCTTTAACTGGATACAATTTTGTGAATAGCCAAGGCAATAGTAAGTTCTTTGAAAAAGCTACACTGGAAGCTGCTCGTATTTCTTATTTTGAATTAAAAAATTATGTAGATGCAAAAAGGTATTTTGAATCTTTAAGAACAAATTCTGTAAATCAAGATAACCAACTAGAAGCATTGCGTGGCCTAGTTCGATGCTACTATATCACCAAAGATTATATGCAAGCAAATACTGCGGCTAAAGAATTGTTAACAAGAAAAGGAATTAGTACAGATGATAAGTCAATTGCCTTCTTAGTGCTTGGTAAATCTCAGCAAATAGCTAATGATTGTGCCGCTGCCATTGCCTCGTTTAAATCTTGTGCAGCTATAAATCGCTCTGCATGGGGTGCAGAAGCTAGGTATGAATTGGCTAATTGTCAATTTACAACTGGAAATTATTCCACTGCAGAAAAAGCTGCATTGGCTACTATAAAAGAGACTGGTTCGTATGATGAATGGGTAACCAAATCATACATTTTGCTGGGCGATATTTTTATGCAACAAAAAGATTACTTCAATGCAAAAGCTACATATGAAAGTGTAGCAAAAAATACAACCATTCCCGAACTTAAAATAATAGCTCAACAAAAATTGGATGCAGCCATTGCTGTAGAAAAATTAAATTCAAAAATTTCTAACTAATTCTAATATGACTAAATTATTTTTAACCTTAGGAATTTGTTTTGCTTATGTTGTTGCTACAGCACAGCCAGGTAAAACACAATCTATAGACATCAACTCATCCTATAAGCCCGTATTGAGAAATGCGGTGAAAATTAATTTATCAGGATCACAATTGCCTTTAGATACTACTTTACCCAAATTGGCATATAAAATTCCATCTCAAAATTTGTTTTATGCTTACAAGCCTATTACCTTAAAGCCACTTGCATTGGAGCAGGATACGAATTTGTATTTGGGCAATAGAAAATTTGTAAAACTGGGCTTTGGTAATTTTACAACACCTTATTTAAGTGCTGGGCTTAGCTTGGGAGATGGCAAAACAAGTTTGCTTAATATTACTGCTGATTATATTTCATCTAAAGGTACTGCACTTAAAAACCAAGACTATTCTATGTTTAATGCAAAAGTAGCAGGTAGTTATTTTATGAAAAAGAATGAATTGTATGGATCTTTCGATATGGGATTGCATAATTATCATTTGTATGGATACGACCAAAAACTGTTTACTTTTAATAAGCAAGATATTAAACAATCTTTTCAAAATATAACATTGAGGGCTGGGTTTAAAAATACCGCCCCTACAGAGACGGGTATAAATTACGATCCAAATGTTGAGATAAATCTTTTTACTAGCAAGGATAAATTAAATGAAACAAATACCATTGTTAATTTGCCGATAAATAAAGTTATTAATGAAAATGTTTCTGTAAAAGTAGAATTGAAAGCAGACCTAACAAACTATAGTACTACAGGAATTATTCCTAATAATTTTAAAGTAAATAATACGATATTTCAAATAATTCCGTCCGTTAATTTGTATAATGACCAGTTTAAATTACACCTTGGCGTAATACCTGCTTGGAACAATACGCAATACGAAATATTACCAGACATATCTGGAGAGGCAAAAATAAAGGATAAAATATTTTCTATACAAGCAGGATGGATTGGTCGCTTGGTGAAAAATAATTATAGAAACCTATCGTTGATAAATCCATATTTAGCACCAATACTTTCTCAAACCAATACGAAGGAATCTGAAATCTACGGCGGTATAAAAGCAAGTATAGCCAATCATTTTAATTTTAGCGCAAAAGCAGGATTGGTAAGCTATAAAAACTTACCCTTCTTTATAAATGATACATTAACCTTAGATGCAAAATCTTTTAGAATAAGTAATGAAGCAAGTGTACAAAATTTAAGAGTGCATGGAGATTTTAGTTACATCAACCAAGATAAATTTTCTTTAACAGGCGGCTTAACCATAAATGGTTATACTTTGATGCAAAGCAATGCTAGAGCCTGGCATACTATTCCGTTTGAGGTTACAGGTTCATTGCGATGGTATGCGCTCAAAACCGTACTTATAAAATCGGATCTACGCTTTTTTGATGGTAGCAACTATTTGGCCAAAGGAAATATAGCAAAACCACTTTCGGGAGGCACTGATTTGAGTGCAGGCATAGAAGTAAAACTTACCAAGAATATCTCTGCATGGGCAGATGCAAATAATATTTTGAACAGCAAATATGAGCGTTGGCATAATTATCAAGTGTATGGAGCAAATTTTATGGGAGGAATTTTATTGCATTTTTGATAACTAAGCTTTATTATTGCATTATGCAAGAGTTTTTGTTAGATTATCTTTCTATTAATAAAGTATGTTTTATCCCTGGTTTGGGTGCTTTATACCTCAGAACCAAACCAGCATCTTCTATTTTTGGGGAACAAAAAATTGCAGCACCTATAGCAATCATTGAGTTTGAAGAAAAATATGTAAGCGATAATACATTTACAAAATATATTGCTGCAAATAGGTATGTAACTTTTGATAATGCTAGTTTGCAAATAAAAAATGTAAGTGATTACATTCGTTCATTAAATGCAAATGATGTTTATGAAATTCCGAATATTGGTAAATTTTATAAGGACGAAAATGATAAATTGGTGTTTACTCAAACAAAGTTTCCTGAAATTTTTTTACCAAACGTAAATGCTATTCGAGTAGTTCACCCAAATGAATCTCACCATATGTTGGTGGGAGATACTCAAACTAGTACAGCTGCCATGACCGAATATTACGCTTTAGAAGAAAAATCTAAAGTAACAAAATGGTGGATATGGGCTACTGTCTTGGCAGTGATTGCTTTTGCAGGGCTTGTTTTTTATTTATTTGGTGACAAGTATTCAACAAGTTTTGGTAATACCATACATTATGAAGTAATAACTGCTGATACTACTTATAGAATAGCTGAATAGTTTAACTTACTTTAATTACACAAATTTTATAGATGATTACCTATAAGCAATGCCCAGTTTGCCACAGTGAGCAAATAGAAAATGTACTTACTGCAAAAGATTATACCGTAAGCTATGAAACTTTTACGATTGTAAAATGTAATAACTGTACACATCTATTTACAAATAATGTAGCAGGGCAAGATGAAATAGGGAAATATTATGCTTCTGAAAATTATGTTTCGCACAGCGATACACAAGAAGGGTTAGTAAATAAATTATATCATCTAATAAGAAAGAGAACACTTGCCAGCAAAAAAAAATTGCTACAAAATGAAACCGGAATGGGCAAGGGTAGACTGTTGGATATTGGATGTGGTACAGGTGCTTTTTTAGATACAATGAGGTATGCTGGTTGGGATATTACAGGTTTAGAACCTGATGAAACCGCTCGTAAAAAAGCTACGAAATTGTATAATATTACTCCACAACCATCACACGAAATTTTTGGATTACCACAAAATAGTTTTGATGCTATTACGATGTGGCATGTATTAGAACATGTTCACCAGTTACATGAATATATTGAACAACTAAAAAATATGATTACTGCTAACGGTAAAATATTTATAGCTGTTCCCAATTTCACAAGCCATGATGCACAGCATTACAGATCATGCTGGGCTGCATATGATGTACCAAGGCATTTGTATCATTTTTCTCCAAAAAGCATGGATACACTTGTAAAACAACATGGCCTTAAAATAGAAAAAATGAAACCTATGTGGTTTGATAGTTTTTATGTGAGCATGTTAAGTGAGCAATACAAAAATGGAAAAGGTAACTTAGTGGGTGCTTTTTTAACAGGTTTAATATCGAATTTAAAAGCTGTTTTTAATAAAGAAAAGTGTAGTTCAATTATTTATGTCATATCTATAGCATAAGTTTTGCCGGAAAGCAGGTAAGACAAAAATAAATAAACGCCTTTCCGCATTACCGGCAGTTTCTTAATTTAACCTTACTTCATAAATTTTATTCCATCTTTTACCTGTTACAAAAAATGTTTTTGTTGCAGGATTATACGCAATGCCATTAAAATAATCTGTTCTTCCTTCAATAAAATCTTTAGGGTCTGGTAAAGTACTAAAATTCATCTTGCCTACTATGGCGCCAGTTTTAGGATCTATTTTTACAATATCTTTTGTGGTATAAACATTTGCGTAAATAAATCCATCTACAAATTCTAATTCATTTACGCTATCAAAGGGGCCGCTTTCATCGTGTATATGTACCGTATTTTTAACCTTAAAAGTTGTAGGGTCTACAAAATATAAATCAGTGCCTCCAGTTGTAATAATTAAATCGGTGCCGTTATTTGTCAAGCCCCAGCCTTCATACGGCCATGTAAATTTTTGAATAACTTTTGTAATGTCTTTTATATCATACACAAATACATCATGACTTTGCCAAGTAAGCTGATACAATTTCCCATTTATGATGGTAATGCCTTCGCCAAAAATAGTGGTAGACCCCATTTTATGTTTTTTTTCAATGCTACCAGTTTTAGCTTCTCCAAATTGTAAAGCAGAATTTGTAAAGTCACCACTACCTTCATAGAGTTTGCCGTTGTAAAATTCTAAGCCTTGCGTATAGCTTGCTGTATCATGCGGATATTCTGCAATAATATTATAAGAAATTTGTTTTACTTGTGGTGCTTTTGTAGTTGGTTGCTCCACATTTGAATCGTCTTTTTTATCATCTCCACAAGAAACAAATAATAGACAAACAAAAGCAAATGGTAATAATTTTTTCATTTATGAAATTTATGACAGCAAAAATACGGATTGAACATATAAGGAAATGATAAAAATTAGCGAAATTAAAGTTAGAATCGAATTTAGTAGTGAGCTATTATTACGAGCGAAAAAATTCTTTTCGATCTTTGCAACTGACCTTGCATTTTTGCTTAAAATTACTCGTTTCTCATTTGATAAACAACATTTCTTTTTCCTAAATATTCCATCACATAATGAAAACAATCCTCGTGCTTCCCTATAAGCTCGGGAGGGAAAACACCTTTTTCTACAAACATGTTATTAGCAATCATAGTTGCAAATGCATTACATGCGTAGCCTGTAGTGCGACTCATAGATGGAGTTTTAGTTGCTTTATCCATTTCATCGTACAAGAAATATTCAATTTTTTTAGCAATATTGTTTTCTGTCCCATTAATTATTATTTTCATGATAGTAAACTCATCTTCTCCAGATATTTGTTTCCATTGGTCAAACAGTAAACTGCAGGTTAAATCTATTGGTCTAACATTTGTTCCTTTTACATTTATTGCTTCTTCATTAAAAAATCCTGCTTGTTTGAGTGATTGTATGAGTGCAATATGCCCGGGATAGCGTAAGGTTTTTTCTTTCATATTTGGAATATGGTTCATGGTAAATATAATGCTACGTAAGCCATCTGTGTTAAAAGACTCCAAGGTACCTGCATTTTCAAAGTCTATCAATTCTGCATCGCTTAATGCAGGTTTGGTTACCACAAAACCATTTTCTACATAACGTGCAGGTCTTATGTATTCTTCAATTACATCAATAGGGGAGAAGGGAGCTTTGTATTCAAAAGGTTGTACTCGCTTTTTAGGAAGACCACCAACCATACAATCGAAATTTTCAATCTTCATTTTGCTATTGTAGTAACCAAGTATGAGATTACTCATGCCTGGTGCAACACCACAATCAATGATGGCGGTAACTTTTTTTTGTTTAGCTAGTTTATCAAGTGCCAAACCATCTTCAGGAAAGAAAGAAATGTCTGCAACATTTTTACCTGCATTTATAATTGCCTCCAAGGTTTTATATCCCATAAAACCGGGTACGGCACATACAACCAAATCAAAGCCTTGGAGCATGGTTACATAGTTTTCATAGGCCATTAAATTGGCAACTATTGTTTGTACTTTTACTTGTGTTGTTAATAATGCTAAATTGGTTTCGCTCAAATCAAAAGAAGTTACATCAAAATCTTTGGATAAATCTGTGGCTATTGTTCTGCCTACCATTCCTGCACCTAGAACTGCTATTTTCATTAATTTTATTTTGTGCAAATTAGTAAATATTATTTTTTACAATAAAGTTAATAAGCATTTCGATGAGTTCATTTTAAAATTAGTCATAAATTTTACCCGTGATACACTCTAGAAAAAACGATTAATTCATTTTTTATTTCCAACACTTCCCCCACACGTAAATCTTCTTCATGCGCTGCATGCCTGATATATTCCATAAAAACCTGCTCCTCATCTACTGTGAGTTTTAAGAGCTCGTACTTTAAAGATGGGAGACGAGTAAATGCATCCTGCCACCAAAAGCTAAGTGCTTTTTTGCCTTTGATTAATCCGTTACTTTCAGGTTGACTTATTTTTAATTTTGGGCTATAATGTTTTGCATTATCATCATATAAACTTAACAACGCTTCCAAGTTGTGGTTATTAAAAGCATCAAACCATTTGTGGGCAATCGTTTTGAAGAGGGTAGAATTGGTAGCCATGTTTTACTTCTTAAAGAGGTGAAAATCAAAAATAAGTTTATAAATCAAACAGATGTATAAAAAATATGCACACTTTAATTTTATTAGATCTAATCAAAGGATTTTTAAGTGGGCAAAAAATTCCCCAAATCAGGAAATATAAAATGCATAATTTCTATGTTATATCTAAATTCTATAAGGCTTTATATTGGAATGCTTTTTGACTAGTAAAACAATAAATACAACATAAATGCAAAATTATTTTTTGTGATAAGATGGACAATAGGATTCCTTGTATTTTCCATTGTTGCAGGAGTTGTTGGATTTGCAGGAATAGCAACAAATTTTACAAGCTTTGCTAAAATCCTATTTTTTGTATTTTTTCTTTTAGCTGTTTTATCTCTGTTAAAATGCAAACATATTAATTGAATTTTAAAATATAACAATATGAAAACTAAGAAAATAAAAATTTGCCTTTTAACTCTATTTATTTCAATAACGCTCGTATCGGAGGCACAAAATGCAGATTGGAATTACGTTCCTTTTAGAAGTGGAAATTTGTGGGGTTATGCAACTCCCGATAAGCAAATAGTAATGAAACCGACGTTTGATGATGCGAAGCTTTTTTATAACGGATACGCAGCTGTAAAGAAAAATGGTAAATATGGTTATATAAATACTTTGGGTAAACTGGTTATTCCTTTTAGATATCTTGTGGCTAAACCATTCCGTTATGGATACATTTATACTAAAGGAAAAACAAAATCAGATACCATACTATTTGCAGGAGCATCGGTTAGAAAAGATGGTTACGAAATATGCATCAATACAAAAGGAAATATTTTGTACAAGTGCCCCGCCATTAAAGAAAATATTGCAAACGGGGAAGGCATTCAAATGCAAACCACTTCGCAAAAGCTATATTCAGATGTATCAAATAATGGGCAGTTATATGATATGATTGCAGATGATTACATCGTATCGAATTCTCCCGACAAATTTTATATAGCCAATAAAAATGGTTTGTACGGTGTTTTTAACAATCGTCAAGAAATGATTGTACCTTTTTCTTATAAGTTCATAAAAATATTGAATTTAAATAATAACAAATATTTGAGGGTAGTTGACCAATCTAATATGGTTGGTATTTTAAATTGGGACGGGACTATGTACCTTCCTGTAACCAACAGCAGCTTAGATATGATTGAATCTAATACCGGCATCGTTAATTTTTTGAGCAAAAAAAATGATGGATTTATTCTATTAGATAAAAACATGAATATTCTTTTAGAAGGTAATTATAAAGATGTTTTATACAACGCAAATAGCGGGTATACACTGGTAAAAGCTAATGGAATGAAAGGGTATTACTTCATCAATACTGGCTTAGCGGTTCCAACAAATTATACTGAAATTGAAGTTTTTAATAACGATAAATACATAAAGATCCAAGATGCTAATGGAAAAAGTGGTTATATAAATAATGCAGGAATAGCTTTCTTTGAAAATTAAAGACTTAAATAATTTCTAATTATTTTAAAATAATTATTAAAGAATTGGTTTGGGAGATAAAATAATTAAAATTATTCTATTATATCCTCTGCGACTCTAAATAAAAAATCGACAAAATATTTTTTACAATAATTCAAACAATATACATTTGTTTAAAATTATTTAAATGTTGAAAGCCTTTATTTTAGTAGCATTTACCTGCCCAAGTTTTTTAATAGCACAAATTTCACCTAAAAAGAAATTACCACTTTGTAACCCTATAATTCTGGGAACCATTCCAAAAAAGGCACTTAGTTTGCAATATGAGTATCAAAGTAAATTTGATAATGGATCAAACTATCTTGTTGGAATGGCAAGTGCCACAAATAAAGTAATTACAAATAGTGTGAGTAGTTTTAAAGTGGGATATAATAAAAATGTACGGGTAAAACCAAATGGGTACATTTCTATTGATCTTGGGTATACCAACACAACGTTTAATAATGTTGCCAATGCTAGTTTAAATGTAAATCCAATGCCTTTAATTTTTAATGGTACTGCTTTTCATGCTATTAATGCAAGCTCAACTATGTTCAAACCCTTAAATGAGAAGCATTTTATTATAGTAAATGTAGGCTTAGAAATAAATGGAAATACTGCTAGCATTAAAAAACTAGGTACTAGAAATTTGTTTGGTTCTGGGCTATTAATGTATGGTACAAAAAAGAATTACAACAACATGTGGGCATTTGGTGTGTCACGCTCTTATAGACTTGGCAGAGTAATACACGTACCAGCAGTATTATGGAACAAAAATTTTAATAAAAAATGGGGTATGGAAATGTTATTGCCATCAAAATTATTATTTCGCTATGCTCCAAACAAAAAAACAATTTTTAATGGCGGCGTAGAGCTAGAAGGTAACCAATTTGCTATTGCTAATAATTTTAACCCTGTAGATAATAGTTTTTTCCAACGTGGCGAAATAAGACCAAAGTTTGGTTTAGAAACTATGCTTAATAAAAATATGCGCTTCATGGCAAATGCTGGGTTTCGTATAAATGGTCGATTTAACATTGCTGATAATTATGACGGAAAAAGATTATTAATAGAAAACTCACCTAACACAAATGCATTTGTAAATATTGGAGTAAGTTGGATAAATTTAAAAAGGGTAAAGAAGAAGTAGTTCTTTTTAATTAAAAAAGATTGTTGTGTAATTACATGCACAATAATTATTTATTATCAAAGTGTTTTGATAAATTTCTAAAGGTATTATGCTTAATGAACGTGTTCTATAATTAAAGAAAATCACTTTTTAAAAATAAACTCCAAGCACTAAAAATCCAAATCTAATTAAGTGATTTAATCTCAAAGTTTCATTCTTGAAGAAGAGGAGCGTAAACGCTGTAAATACAACTAGCGTAATCACTTTTTGAATAACTTTAAGTTGCCACAAACTAAAAGGCCCTCCGTTTTCATTAAATCCTATTTTATTTGCAGGTACTTGAGCTGTATATTCAAAAAGTGCTGTAGCCCAAGTTATTAAAACAATGGCAGGTAGCCCTAGCGTACTAAACCAGTTTAAATCTTTAAACTTTAAAGGTCCGTACCAAGCAAAAGTCATAAATATATTCGATAAAATAGTAGTAAAATCGTAGTAACTGATCTCATGTTAAATCGCTATTGATAAAATAATTGATTTTAAATAATATAAATAAAGGCGTAGATTTAAGTCAAAACTTTTTTAAAAATATAAACTTGCTTATTCAAAGAAATATTTATAAAAATAATGTTGCAACATTAATATTTACTATAACTTTACACTGAAAATTCTAAATGGTAAAGTAGTCTAAAGCAGGTGATAAATTTACATCAGAAATATTTATTTTTTACTTAATGTCAAACTCTTTAGAATCAGATTATTATTCATTCAAAATAATTAAAGTAATGAAAAAAAAATTATTACCAATTAGTTTATTGTTAGCAGCAATTACACTTGTTGCTTGCAACAGTAACGAAAAAGCTAAAAGTGAAGAAAATGTAACTTCTAAAAAAACTGTAAACGTAAAAACTGAAAATGTAGATTACAGATCAGATTCGGTTAACATGAAGGGGTTTGTTGCTTACAACGAAAGTGATACTGCTTTAAAACCAATCGTAATTATTGTGCCTGAATGGTGGGGTATAGGAGATTATACCAAAGGAAGAGCTAAACAATTGGCAGAGCTTGGTTACCTTGCTTTTGCAGTAGATTTTTATGGAGAAGGAAAAACAGCAGAATCGCCTGATGAAGCAGGAAAACTTGCAGGAGCTTTTTATGCTCCAGGCAGTAGCCTAGCTAAAGAAAGATTTGAAGCTGCACTAGCAAAAATAAAATCTTTCCCTGGTGCAGATACTACGAAAATAGCTGCTATTGGATATTGCTTTGGTGGAGCAATGGTGCTTAACATGGCAAGAATTGGTGAACCATTAAAAGCAGTTGTAAGTTTTCACGGTAACCTAGTAGGCGCTCCTGCAAACAAAGATCTTTTAAAGGCTGCAGTATTGGTATGCCATGGTGAAATAGACCAATTTGTGCCTGCTACTGAAGTTGCAATTTTTAAAAAGCAAATGGATTCAATTGGTGCTAACTACACTTTTACAAGTTATCCAAATGCAACACATGCCTTTACTAACCCAGGTGCCGATGATAAAGCTAAAAAGTACAAAATGCCAATAGCTTACAACCCTGCCGCAGATACAGCATCTTTTAATGAAATGAA
>JANMFB010000297.1:0-4138 GCA_031377605.1 Ferruginibacter sp. | reverse complement strand
AGCCATTATCAAATCTTTTCTGCAAGCCTTAGCTACATCATACATAATTTCTGGCACGGGGTTAGCCATTGCAAATACTATAGGATTTTTTGCCATAGATTTTATCATATCTGTTGATACAACGTTGCCCACACTTAAGCCAAGAAAAACATCTGCATCTTTCATCGCTTTGGTTAAATCCCAACTGCTAAATTTCTCCTCTTTTACGAATGCTGATAAAATTTCGGGAATATCTTTTCTTCCTTTGTGTAAAATTCCATCCTTATCAAAAATGATGAAGTTTTCGGGTTTTGCACCGAGTAATTTATACAATTGCACACAAGCAGATGCAGCCGCACCAGCACCGTTTATAACAAAGGTTACTTTCTCTATTTTTTTCTTTTGAAGTTCCAATGCATTTAGCAATGCTGCTGATGAAATGATTGCAGTGCCATGCTGATCATCGTGCATTACAGGTATGTTACATTGCTTTGTCAGTTCTTGTTCTATATAAAAACATTCTGGCGCTTTTATATCTTCTAAGTTTATACCACCAAATGTGGGTTCCAATGATTTTACAATCTCCACAAATTTTACAGGATCTGTTTCGTTTATTTCAATATCAAAAACATCAATATCTGCAAATATTTTAAAAAGTACTGCCTTTCCTTCCATCACTGGTTTACTAGCTTCGGGCCCAATATTGCCTAAACCAAGCACAGCAGTTCCGTTGGTAATTACACCAACTAAATTTCCTTTAGCAGTATATTTAAAAACATCATCGGGATTTTTTACTATTTCGTTGCAAGGCTCGGCTACACCTGGAGAATATGCTAATGATAAATCTCTCTGTGTTTTTGCCTCTTTGGTAGGCACAACCTCTATTTTACCAGGTCTTCCTTTGGAGTGATATTCTAGTGCTAACTGTTTACGTAATTCTTTTGCCATATTATTTCTATAATAAGCTATGGAAGATTCAACTTTAATACATTCATACAAGACATGAGTGCTAAGTAATATTGATTTAAATTGTAAAAAATCAATAATAATCTCGTCCAATAACTAAATGAACATGGCGCAATTTACACAATTATAATAAGCGGGGGGCGAAGAGATGAAAATTTAAAATCGAACCTCGGGCGAGGCTATATATTGATATTCAAAAAATAATCTATAGCAAAATAAACATCTTCACTTTTTTGATTTAACCATAAAAGACCAAGAAACAGTAAAAGTTGCAATAAGCTCACCATTTTTATCTTTCCCAGTAGCATACATATTTACATATACACTTTTGCCGGTTGCAATCGTATCTCTTATGGCGCTTTCTACTCTTCCACCATCTTCGCAGGTAAAAGTTGTTCTGCTAGTAGCCTTTTTGTGAAAGGTACCTTCAATTTTACGTACAAGTATACTTACTTTTGGTTCTTGCTTGTATAAATGAGCTAGAGCAATTATACCAGTACTCATTTCTGCCGCCATAGATAAACAAGCAAAATAGGTACTCTTAAAAGGATTTTTTGAAAACCATTTGTATGGAACAGTAACGATACCCATTTTTTCGCTAACGTACTTTACCCTAACTCCAGAGAAATAAGCACTTGGTAGGTTTGTAAGTAAATAGAAAAATTGGTAAATTGGATTTGAAACCCGCATACTAAATTTATCTAATAATCGATAGTCTTTCATTCTTCTTTTTTTGAATTTATTGGATTAATTTAATAAACGATTTATTTCGTTCAATAGTATAAAATTTTAGCCAATATCTAAATAACATAGTAACATTGAGTAATTTCCGAATAAAAACACGTTAAACTACTTTCTAGCGTTCATTAAAGCAATAATGAATTTCCCAGCTATGGATAGAAAGATTTCTAACAAATTAAAGTTTTTTCTTTTCGCCCCAAATTGCAGGATCTAATACTCTTGGGCTCCACATTTCCAAAAAAGTTTGGACCTTCTGTTGGTCGTAGCTTTTATTTCCGTTTTCTAAATATTCGCTTGCCTGTGTATGTACTCGTTCACCTTTTCCATTTAAAATGATGAAAACAGGAAAACCAAAACGCTGCGGATAACCCAATTTGGCAAACATAGGTTTGTTCTCATTTTCTTTACTATAGTTTAAATGATACCAAACAAAAGATGCACTTATCACTGAATCTATTTTTGTATCGGCTTTTGCAAATCTTGCAAATTCTAAACACCAAGAGCACCAATTACCACCTGCTTGAATAAGCACAAACTTATTAGTAGCCTTTGCTTTTTTAATAGCAGCAGCTATATCAGTTGTTGCATTTGCTAATGGATTATATAATTTAGCCTCTTGGGCTCCACTCAAAAAAGATATTACCAGAAAAAAAGGAATAATTATTATTTTCATTTGGACATTATGCATTTTTGAATATGACTTTAAGATTTTAAATAAGTATTTTACTGCTTATCTATTTGTACTACACAAGCGATAATATTTTTCCCTCCGTTTGGTGCTTTAAAATACATCATACCATTTGCTGTGTTTCCGTAACTCACACCTGCCATTGCCTCACTAGCAATTGCATCATTTACTTTACTTGTAAAATCAGTTTTTGTGCTACTATTTATGGCAGTATTTAGTGCATTATAATCTAGAGATGTTTTACTAACTACTATACCCATCTGCTCCTGGGTGCCCACCTCATCTGCTTGTATTGATTCTTTTCTTGGGAAAAGCCTATAGCCAGTAATACCGCAATAAGGCGAGTGTGCAGGCTTGTAAGGAAACAGTACAGAACTTTTTCCATCTACAGATGGCGTAAAAATATAGATATAACATTCAACTGCATTTTTTATTTCTATCTTAAACTTGGAGCCTTTTTTTATGGGAGAAACGGTTTTAAATAAATTCGCTCCTGCAGATTTTAAAGCAATATTACTTCTTGTTTGGGGATTAAATAATCCTACGTTGCACTCAAATGCTTGATTTAATGCTGCACCTCTTTTGGGTAATGGATCTAAACCGTAAGCCTCTCTAACAAATTCTTTAAAATCTCCATAACGAACAAATGCAATACCATTTTGCCCCCATTCTTCTCCCCAACTATTCATTATTTGAAAAGCACCCCCTTCTAATCTGTCGTCATATCCAATTACACACATGGCATGTCCACCAAAACCCGTCATATCTCTATCCTCGTTATTAGGATGCCATACTTTTTGCCCTAGCATTCTTTGCATAAATGTACCGCCCACCATCATGCCAATAACCACCGGTGCATCTTTAGCCAAATGCTCTTTTACTGCTCTAATGTTTATTCCATTTACATCATCTGTTTCCGTAAGGCGATGAAAACCGTGAATTTTATTTTGTTGTCCCTGTTGTATTAATGAACTCGTTGCCTGGCGACTACAGTCGTTTTCATCGTACCTAAAATCTTGATAGCGCACTGCACCATTTTGTTGCATAAATTCCATAGCCTTTTGTATGTAGGAGCCTTGGCAATCTTCTAATGCAATATTATTGTACATAAATGCTGGGCTATACGCTACACTGTTAGGGTCTTGCTTTGTACTTGCGGCTTCCAAAATTGTACGAGCAGCGTATGCACTACCCCAAGCTACGCAACTTCCTTGTTTTCCTTGACTTTGTCTTGTTGGCGCAAATGCAGCAAGAGAAACCATTTCGGGCAGTGGGTTTTTTATATTATCATCTTCTAAACCCTCATAAACTTGTGCTTTCTTTGTTTCATTGGCATCAAAATTATAACCTGTTTCAGAAAATTTATTGTTACCTCCGCCGCCAGTGTCAGTAGTTGATAACATATTACAACCACCTCTAAAAAACACAAAATATGCAACAACTCCAATTACCAATAACAAAATAATACTCTTTCCACTGCAACCGCCGCCGCTACTAGGAGAACCAGGATTATTGCCACCCCCTCTTTTACCAAAGAGACCAATAATTAATGGGAGAAAACTTAGGAGTCCGCCAATATTCATACCTCCGCGACCGCCCCCACCTGAGTTGCCACCGCCGCTATTGTCATCAACGTAATCGTCTTGATTTTCTGGATCATCTACCATGTGCAAAGCCATAGGGAAAAATTTAGAATTTAAAATTATGTTGTTTTATGGAAATGTAAGTAATTATTTGTCTGTGTCTATTATTTCAAAATTTCGA
>JANMFB010000273.1:0-7728 GCA_031377605.1 Ferruginibacter sp. | reverse complement strand
TAAAAGATATAAAAATAAATATTATGCTAATTATGAAAATTTTAAAAATGCAATTGAAATTTTTTTAGTTGATTTGGCTTTACAATAAAGCATTGTAAATCTTTATTGGATTTTAAATTCGTAATTATTAATGCAAACTATATAATTCATAAAAACAAAATAGCCTTTTGTAATTTCTCCATCAAAAGGCTACAACAAAAATTTTACTAGGACTTAATCTCCCCTTTTCAATTGTTGGTTTTCTTCATAAGTCATTGTCCTAAACCCTGCTTTGGGTGCATCAAACTTATTTGGCAAAACTGCATCACTATTGTACTTACTCAATGTATATTTAAATATAATATTGCCAGATTGTAATTCATATTGTACTGGTAACCCATTTAATTGTGGAAACGCATTACTATAACTCGTGTTTGACAAACTTACCCCAGGATCATAATAGACAGTATAATTCTTGCCATCGGAGGTTGTTGCTGTAGCTTTTTTGCAAGTATAACCTCCTATAGAAGTTGTACCTGCCTCCATATCAAACTTCAAATTTTTATTGATTTGATTTTTTTGTGCCCAATTATCTGCATTTGTTGTAATCATTAATTTTTGACCACTGTATTCTTTCAAAATAAATCCTTTACCAGCCTTTGTATCGAACACTGTAGTTTCTACCCCAAGCGTACTAACTTGTTCCATACGGCTTTTATCTTTAGTTAAAGACAAAGTTAACACTGCTCCATTTAAGCCTCCTGATATCTGCTTCTCTCCTTTTAAACTTTCAATAGAAATATTATAAACAAGAGTAGCATCAGTAAGTACTTTTTGAGCAAATAAATTTGTAGTAAAAAGAATAGTGGTAAAGAAATAAATAATATACACTTTAGTTTTCATCATTATAATTTATATGACATAAAGATAGTGAAATGATAGCCTTTCCATGAAGGCAAATGTTATAGACAAGATAAAAATTAAGAACTTGTTAAATTCCAATATAAGAAATCTGTTAAAATAAAAAACTGCTTCAAATAAATATTATTGCTTATTCAGCAATCGTATTTTCTTGAAGCAGTATATACAAAATTTTAAATCTTATCCTTTGTTAGTTCTGTTCTTTAAATCCTGTATTTTCTTTTGGCTTTCTTGCATCGCGGCCACTTTCTCTGCAAGTTTAGATTGTTTTTGTGGCTTCTTCCTATTCTCATTTATTTGCGCTAAAATTTTATCATGATTTATTACATATTTCTGTATAAAAATTTGCAATAACAAAGTAATGGTATTGGAAATAGTGTAGTACCAAGTAAGCGCAGATGGTAAATTATTAAACACACCCAACAAAAGTACAGGGAAAATATAGGGCATGTATTTCATTACAGGATTACTGTTATCCTGCATTGAGTTCATACTATATATAGATATTAGCATACTTGTAATAACAGCAGTGAGTGTAAATAAACTTACGTGGTCGCCATAAAAGGGAATGGAAAAAGGTAACTGAAAAATAGAATCATAGGCTGCTAAATCATGAGACCACAAGAAACTTTTACCTCTTAAATCAATATTACTTTGAAAGAAATAATAAAGCGACATAAAAATTGGGATCTGTAATAATGCAGGCAAACAACCACCAAGCGGACTTACCCCTGCACTTTTCCAGAGTTTCATTTGCTCCATGCTAAATGCTTGCTGGTCCATCTTACCAGACTTATCAGTAAACTTTAATTTTAAAGCATCTACTTCTGGTTTTAGCACTTTCATTTTTGCACCACTCAAATAACTCTTATACAAAATTGGTGAAGTTATTAAACGTATAAGCAATGTAAGTAAGAGGATTACCATACCCATGCTTGCAATATTATTACGCAAGAAATCAAATACTGGTAGTAAGAAATGTCTGTTTATATATTTAACAAAAGAAAAAATACCTGTACCGTATGGCACTATACTTTCCATTTGATTATTGTATTTTTTTAGGATATTATAATCACTAGGTCCATAGTACAACTGTAATGAGGTATTTCCATTGGCACCTGCGGATAGTTTCAAGTTTGCAATAGATCTGAATAAATATTTATCACTATCTGAGCTTACCTTCCATTCTACATTGCCAGATTCAAAACTATTTTTAGCCACAAGTGCAGAAATGAAAAATTGTTGCTTTGCACCTATCCAACTAACTGGTTTACTATAAGCTTTTGTATCTGCCTTGAATGCGTTTTCAAAATCGAATTTCCCATCGTAAACATGACAAATATGACATTGTGTAAGTTCATACTTGCTATCTTTTTCTATATGAGGAGCTTCAGTTTGCCAATTTATATTTATTGCATTTTGGGTAAACATATCAGCTCCTTTGGTAATGATATTGAAATCTATCATATAATCATTAGGCTTCAAAGTGTATTGGTGAATTATTTCACGTGTACCACCAGCATATGCTAATAGAAACGATATTGTTTGGCTATTGTCTGCATTTTTTACAATTGGTAATGGGGTAAAAACTAAGTCCTCTGTATTGCCACTGCCGCCAGTACCATTGTTTATTGCATATGAAAACTTATTAAAATCTCCGTTTTGCACTTGTACAAGAGTACTATCATATTTCCTGTATTTTTTCAAAGCAACAATAGCTGGTTGTGCTCCTTTTGTATTAAATGTAACTTTCATTACATCATTCTCTACATTAACCATTTGTTGTTTAGCAGAATCTTGCGCAAATCCTTGGGTTTGTTTTACGTTTTTTATTGAATCCGTTTTTATTGAATCAATTTTTGCAAGGGTTGTATCTACCTTTGGTTTAATTAAAGCTAGCGAATCTTCAATATGCTTTGCTATTTTTGCCTGAGCAGCTTCATACTCTTTTTTGTTGCTATTGTTTATTGCAAACATACCTACAAGTAAAGCTCCTATGAGTGCAAAACCAATTAGCGTATTTTTATCCATTCCCATGTTGGTAATTTTTCTGTTTATTGTGATATTTTAAAAAGAATATTAATCAAAGTATAATCCATAATTATCAATACGACATATTGCCATAAAATGTAAATGTAGCTAGTTTTTTAGCTATATAAAAAATGCCTTCCGCAAAGAAGGCATTTTTATTTTTACTTTATCAAATTATTTTTTTCCTGTTGCAGTTTTTGCAGCAGCAGTTTCTTCTTGCTTAAGCTGACGAGTCATAGTAACAGATGCAATAGGAATACGAGGAGAGTTCATTACTTCCATGTTTTCAGCAATTACATTTTCTACACGCAAATTCTCATTAAGTTGTAAGTTAGTAAGATCTACTTCAATAAACTCTTTCAAGTACTTTGGTAAAGTTTTTATCTTCAAAGATTTTATTTTCAAAACCAACTTACCACCTACTTTCACACCTTCGGGTGTTCCCGTATATTTTAGCGGCAAGGTAGCTACTACTTTTTTATCCGCTACTAATTCTAGTAAATCTACATGGATTAACTCATCTGATACTTTACCGAACTGTAAATCTTTCAAAATACATTTGTAAGTTTTACCATCTACTTTTACTTCTGCAAACATAAATTCTGAAGTATAAACTATACTCTTAAATGCTGTTGCTGGAGCAGAGAAACTTACCGTTGTGTCACCACCGTAAATTACAGCTGGCACTAGTTTCTGAGAGCGAAGTTGGCGGGTGGATTTTTTTCCGCTGTCGGTCCTCAGTTGTCCTTCGATTGTAATTGTTTTCATTAATTAATTTTTTATGAGGTGCAAAAGTAAGGGTTTTTTATTGCAAAGTTGATAAAATTTACTGATAACTTAGTATATAAATTAGACCGTACTAATGGCATAAAACTATCTAATAAGGTCTAAAATGATGCCCATTGATATGAATTTGAAAGGAGCGTCGCCACCGAAGCCAAATAAGGGAACAAATGCTCACAATCAAAAAATTTACTTCTGCGTTTTTAACATCCCTCTGATAAACAAGCTATTGATACTCTTATTTTCATAAGCATTTCTTAATGCAACTGCAAAAAGTTCATCCACAGAGAGTACTTTTATTTTATCACAAATTGGCTTTACGGGAATGGTGTCGCATACAACAAGTTCTTCCAATACACTATTTTGTATATTCTCATAGGCTTTTCCACTTAATACGGGGTGCGTACATAATGCCCTTACACTTCTTGCACCTCTTTCCTTCATCAAAGCAGCACTTTTACAAAGCGTACCACCAGTGTCACAAATGTCGTCAATCAAAACAACGTCTCTATCTGTTACATCGCCAATTAAAACCATGCTAGCTATTTCATTTGCACGCTTACGATGTTTGTCGCAAATAACCATGTCTACTTCAAAAAAAGTAGCCACTTCTCTTATTCTATTTGCACTACCAACATCAGGAGCAGCAAAAGTGAGGTTTTTTAAATTTAAACTTTCTATATATGGGATAAAGATTGCCGATGAATCTAAGTGATCTACAGGTATATCAAAATAACCTTGAATTTGTGGAGCATGTAAATCCATAGTTACCACCCTATCTGCCCCTGCAGCAGTAAGCATATTAGCCACAAGCTTAGAGCCAATAGCTACACGAGGCCTGTCTTTTCTATCTTGCCTTGCATATCCATAATAAGGCATAACTGCAATTACTTTATAAGCGGACGCCCTTTTAGCAGCATCAATCATGAGTAAAAGCTCCATTAAATTATCAGTAGGTGCAAATGTGCTTTGTACTAAAAACACGGAGCGCCCACGAATACTTTCTTGAAATTCTACTCCAATTTCACCATCACTAAATCGTTGGATATTTACTTTACCTAGTGGCTCGCCAAATTTTACAGCTATTTTTTCTGCCAAATATTGTGACCCTGTACCTGAGAAGATTTTTACGTTAGATAACATGCTAAGAACGGGTTTATGAGAATAATTCTGCGAAAATACATTTAGTTTGCATTAATAAAATTTTATTAATAAAAAAATGGATAATATTAGTACCTCCATAAAAAACTGGGCTGAAGATGACCGACCTAGAGAGAAAATGGCTAAACATGGCGCCGAGGTTTTAAGCAATGCAGAGTTACTCGGTATAATCATTAACAATGGAAGCAAAGAAAAGTCTGCCGTTGAACTTGCAAAAGAAATATTAAAACTTGGGCACGACAACTTAGACGAATTAGGAAAACTAAGTCTAAAAGATTTACAAAAAATAAAGGGTATAGGAATAGCAAAAGCTATAACCATAGCAGCAGCTCTTGAAATTGGAAGAAGAAGAACAGCTTCAGATTCGCTTACAAGAGTTCAGCTAAAAACGAGCAAACAATTTGCAGAATACCTTAGAAGCCAATTGAAAGATTATCATTATGAAGTTTTTGCTGTTTTGTACCTCAACAATTCATTGAAAGTAAAAAATTTTAAAATAATAAGCAAAGGTGGCATTACAGGAACAGTTGCAGACCCAAGGGTAATTCTTAAGCAAGCATTGGATGAAGGAGC
The DNA here is from genome assembly GCA_031377605.1 of Ferruginibacter sp. Lineage (GTDB taxonomy): Bacteria > Bacteroidota > Bacteroidia > Chitinophagales > Chitinophagaceae > Ferruginibacter. The sequence goes on along the minus strand of JANMFB010000273.1, from coordinate 2,280 downwards.
TACAACAATCATTTTGTGCCACAACCACCCTTCCGGCAATTTGCAACCAAGCAATGCCGATAAACAACTTACAGAAAAGATAAAAATGGCTGCTTCTTATTTAGATATAAAAGTGATAGACCATATTATTGTAAGTGATGAGGGGCATTATAGTTTCGCTGACAATGGGTTATTGTAAAAAGTTTTCACCACAATAAAACGTACCACTATTTTACATTTTTGATTCGCAAAAGCAGTTTGCTGCAAAGGCAGGAGGGCGCTAACGGCAAACTAAACACTGATAGATTTTAATACAAATAATAGAAATTAAACTTCCGAATCAATTCAGTTTTAATAACTTTTCTACAGCAGCGTCCAATGTAGATTCTTTTTTGGAAAAACAAAATCTTAGCACTTGGTTTTCTACAGGTGTTTTATAAAAAGCGCTTACAGGAATTGTTGCTACTCCATATTCTTTTACAAGCCTTATTGCCATATTATATTCACTTTCATCACTTATTTTTTTATAACTGTATAACTGAAAATAACTGCCATAACTTGGCAATGGTTCAAAAGCTGTTTGCTCCATTAATTTATTTAAGTAATCCCTTTTCTGTTGTAACTGTTTTCCCAAAAGCAAATACTCATTCTCGTTTTGTAGAAAACTTGCCAAGGCATATTGTACAGGACCAAAGACAGTAAATGAATTAAATTGATGAACTTTTCTAAATTCTTTTGTAAACATTGGAGGAGCAATACAATACCCAGTTTTCCATCCAGTACAATTAAATACTTTACCAAATGAAAAACAAACAAAACTACGTTCATACAATTCAGGATATTTTAATATAGAGAGGTGCTTTTTATTATCAAAAATTAAATGTTCATATACTTCATCGCTTATAATAAAAATGCCAGTATCTTTTGTAATTTCTTTTAAAAATTCTATATCAGATTCATCTATAATTGCGCCTGTAGGATTGTGCGGCGAGTTTATTAAAATAGCTTTTGTTTTGGCAGATATTTTTTTACGTGTAAGTTCTTTATCTATTCTATAATCATTTGTAGTAAGTGGTATGGTAATAGCTATTGCACCACTTAGCTCTATCGCCGGAATGTAACAATCATAAGCAGGTTCAAAAACAATTACCTCATCGCCTGGTTGTAAAATAGCTGTAAAGGCAGTATACAATGCATACGTACCTCCTGGGGTAATAGTTATCTCGTCGGCATGGCTTACTTGCAAATCATATAACCTCTTTACTTTATCTGCTATAGCCTCTCTCAATTGTGGCAATCCATTAGAGTGCACATATTGGTTTTGGTTATTTCTCATAGACTTATTTACAAGTTCTACAAGATCCATATTCATACTATAATCCGGGAAACCTTGCCCTAAGTTAATGGCATTGTACTCTACAGCCAAAGCGCTCATTGTTGTAAAAATGGTTGTACCGATATTTGGTAATTTACTTTGTATTGTTGGTTGCATTAAATTGTTTTATATAATTGATTATGTAAATTACAATATGAAATTCTTTTTACCTTATTATCTTAAATTTTTTTAAAAAATGGATCACGAAAAACAAATTCGATTGTTGCTTTCGGAGAATGAATTTCTACAAGAACAGCTTGAAGAATTAAACCTAACAATAGAAAAAAAAGAAGAAGATTTATTAGAACTTGCAAATAGAATCCCCGAGAGTGAAGCATTGTTGAGGAGCAAAATAGAAGGTAATTTGATAGAAATACAACAGTTAAATGATAATTATAATGAAGCTCAACAAAAAATAAAAACTTCAGAAATTATAAATGAAGAACTGGAACTAGATTTTGTAAAAGAGATTAAAGAAGGTCAAAAAAATAAAGCAGTAATAAAAGAACTCACATCTGTAAGTACACAGATAGATATATTGAACAGCGAACTAAATGAAACCGCCAACCTCTATAAAAGGGTGCAAGAGTTAAAAAAAGAACTTTCTGAAGCTAAGAGTATAGCTGAACTTAAAATAATAGAAAATGAAGAACTTAGAATAGAACTTGATGAACTAAAGGCACTTTTCTTAGCACTTAAAAAGCAAAAGAGTACGAGTTAATGTTTGATACATAGAAATAAATATTTATATTACATATCTAAAACATTAAACTATGAACTTAATAGAAAGAGTTAAAAACATTTTAATGACTCCCCAAACAGAATGGGAAGTAATTAATGGTGAAACTGCAACGCCAATGTCATTAATGACTAGCTACGTTTTACCTCTAGCTGTAATTGGAAGTCTTGGGGGAATTGTAGGATTT
>JANMFB010000252.1:0-6265 GCA_031377605.1 Ferruginibacter sp. | reverse complement strand
GTTCAACTTTCTTAAAAGCGGGCTACCAAAAAATTGTATTTGACTGTAAAGCGTTTTGTTTTTGAAAAAGTCAAAAAAGTAGCCTTTTTAGGCTGCTTTTTTTCTAATATTTTGTGCAATTGATATTAAACCCCATTCTATCAGTACTTTTTCTTTACCACGGAGCATAAATCTTTTGAACCCATGGTTCTGTTTTATGTTTCCAAACACAGGCTCTACATCACAACATCGTTTCTTTCTGTGCTTGATTCCTTCTTCGCTATTGAGTAGTTCATAAGCTATTGCTTTTTGCCTTTGCAGGTTTTCATTTACTTCTATTATTCTGTTGCCTTTCGATTTATGACAAGCACCATTTAAGGGACAGGTTGCACAATTTTTTGCTTGGTATCTTTTTATTTTTTGTTCAAAACCTGTACTCGATTTTCTGGTATACGATCCTACAAAATTCATGGCTTGACCCATTGGGCAGGTGTAACAATCTTTCTCTTTGTTGTAAAATAATTTATCCATTTTAAAAGGATGCTTGTTATGATAGCTTTCGCTTTGCTCTTTATCAAACATACCATATTTTACATAAGCTGTTATTGCTTTATTTTCAAGTAAACTATAGTTCTCTTCTGAGCCATAACCTGCATCGGCAGTAATTACTTTGGGTACTTCTTTAAAACTTTTTTCATGTTGTGAAAGATGATCTGCTAGCGTTGTTGTGTCAGTTGGGTTTGGGTGTATACTATAATTTACTATGTATTGGTTAGAGGTAGATACTTGTACATTATAGGCCGCTTTTAACTGACCGTTTTTCATGTGGTCTTCCTTCATACGCATAAAGGTTGCATCTTTATCTGTTTTACTATAGCTATTTCTTTCTCCTAAAATGGCTTCCTGCTTTTCGTATTTTTCTATATTGGTTGGATAATTTTTTGTTACATATTGCAACTTTGCTTTTACCTTTTTTTCTACATCCGGCTTGGTACTTAAAACTTCGTTTAGTTTAGCTACTGTTGCTTGTACCTTCTCTTTATCTATAGTTGTAAAATCCGGTGGCTCCGGTAAATCATCTTCACTAGTAGCTACGCTTTGTGCATACTGCCATATTTCTGTTAATTGCTTTTTCATTTTCTCTTTATTGGTAGCAATGGCTTTTTTCCACACAAACGTATACTTATTTGCATTGGCTTCTATCTTTGTTCCATCTGTATATACCTCCTCTATACTTAACAAACCTTCGGTTGCTAAGAGTTGCACCACCTCTTCAAAAATTTTTCGTAAAGACTCTTTTAAACGCACACCTCTAAATCTATTTATAGTGTTATGGTCTGGAAAGTTCATAGCACTTAACCACATGTAATTAATATTTTCTTTGCAAGCAGCTTCTAATTTTCTACTGCTATAAGTATTGTTTACATAACCATAAACCAAAATCTTTAATAACATCTGTGGATGATAGCTTGAGCAACCATCATTTTTATAGGCTGCTAATAACGATGTAATGGAAATACGATTGATAACATCGTTTACAATCCTTGCAGGATGTCCTACAGGAACCAACTCGTCTAAAGATGGTGGAAGCAACATGCTTTGTTGTTGATTGTAAGGCTTAAAAACAGGGGAAAGTTGTACCATATTTAATAGGTTAAATACAGTATAAATATATGCAAATCAATTTATTATAACAAAAATAATCACAACTTCTTTTGCACAAAATATTAAATAATGGGTATAAAAAGAGGCTGTCCTTTTGAGACAGCCTCTTTTATTTTTTAGTTTAATAATACTTTCTTATTATTCAAGTAAGGAAATTTCAATAGCTACCAATGGAGTCTGTATGTTCGTAATACTCCAATTGAATTGGCCTATACGGCTACTACAGCGGAATAATACCGAAAGTCAATTGGACTAAATATCGATATTATTGGTATTATTTCTATAATGTTACTTTAAAAGAAATAAAAGTTGACAATGATTTGAAAGTGAAAATTTTTCAGAAAAAGAGACTTAATCATTTGCCAAAAGCATCAAATTATTTAAGAAAGCGACATTGTAAAACTTGTATAACGTTTAATTTTATGCCTTGTTTTTATCGTAGGGTAAACAATAAATCTCATCAAACCTTCACTCCTAACCTCCACTCTTGAGGAGTTGTGCCAAATTCCTGTTTAAATACTCTAGAGAAATATCCTGGGTCGTTAAAGCCGCAGTCTAATGCTATAGAAGATATAGATTCATCTGTACTTTTCAACAATTCTTTTGCCTTTTTTAAACGGATAATACGGATAAATTTATTAGGTGAACAACCAGTTAACGCATCGAGTTTACGGTGTAGTTTTGAATGACTCATAAAAACCTCTTTGCATAAATCTTCTACTGTAAATGCAGGTTCAGCAATATTTCTTTCAATTAATTCTCTTACTATAATTATAAATTTATCTTCTACTTGTGGATGTATATAAATTGCTTCGGATAGACTTTCTTCTGTTGAATTTTCTTTATTTAAAAGCCCGGCTTGACTTAAGTAAAATTTTTGTAAGTTCTTTCGAAGCTCTAATAATTTTTTTACACGAATTTGTAATTCTTCAATATTAAACGGCTTTTCTAAATAAGCATCTACACCTCCTTGTAGTCCTTGCATTTTGCTTTCTGTATCTGACTTTGCAGTAAGCATAATAATAGGAATATGACTTGTTTGTTTATCATTTCTTAGTTTTTCTAGTAATTCAAACCCATTCACTAGCGGCATCATCACGTCAGATATAATAAGATCAGGAATAATTTCCGTTGCAATATCAAAACCTTCCATTCCATTTTTTGCCACAGCGAGTCTGTAATTTGGAAGGCAAGATGCTGTGTAAGCAACAACATCTGTATTATCTTCTACTAGTAATATTAATGGACTTTCAACATTTCCTAATTGTATCTCATGAGCTTGTTGCTGTTTAGTTTTAACGTATGCATGTTCGATTAATTCATCTGAAATATTTTCATTAATATGTTCTGAAACATATGAAATTTTTTGCAACGGAATATCTAGTGTAAATTCTGTGCCTATGTTTGTACCTAAAGGTGGGCTCTTTACTGTTATTTCTCCATTCATTAATTTCACCAATTCTTTTGTAAGCGAAAGTCCAATACCAGTTCCTTCCACTGTTCCGTTATTACTATTTTCTAACTGATAGAAACGATCAAAAATTAACAGCAGTTTTTCTTCAGGAATACCAATACCGGTGTCTTTAATCTTTATAATAATAGTAGTTTCTTTGGAAGAATTAGTTGCAGGTTTTTCATTTACTGAAATATAAATGTTACCTTTTTCGGGTGTAAATTTTAATGCGTTGGATAACAAATTAGTAATGATTTGCCGTATTTTTTCAGCATCATATTTTGTATAATAAGATGCTATATCTGATAGAAAATGAACTTGCTTGTGCTGGCTTTCTGCCAAGGAATGAAAAGACTCAACTATATATCTTAAAAATACAATCATGTCTCCGCTAGCCAAATTAAGTACCATTTTACCACTTTGCAATTTGGATAAATCAAGCATTTCATTTACCAACTTTAATAAACTTTCTCCATTACGGATAATCATTTCTGTTCCTTGTTTTGTATATGCAGCAGGGTTACTTTCTATCTGCTTTGCCATACCCAATATCACAGTTAGTGGGGTACGAAATTCGTGTGTGATATTTGTATATAGTTGAGTTTTTACTGCATCTAATTCTTTTATTCTATTACTTTCTTTATGTTCAAACTTAAGCTGTGCTTGAAGCTTAGCCTTATTTTTTAAGAATTTATAATACCAGCGTAATAGAAATGCAAGTAAAATAAAATAAAAGGTATAAGCCCACCAACTCAACCACCATGCCGGTAATACTTTAATTTTAAGCTCTGTAATTTTATCCATCCAGCTACCTTGGCTATTGCTGCCTTGTACTTTAAAAGTGTAACTGCCAGAAGGTAAGTGTAAATAGGTTGCCGACCTGTGGGTACCCGATTCTATCCAGTCATTGTCTATTCCTTCAAGTTTGTATCGATATTTATTTTGTTCTGGCACAGAAAGATCTAAGCAAGAGAATTCCAGTGTAAGTATATCCTGTAAATAATTAAGCGTAATGTTTTTTGTTTGCTCTATGCTATTTTTTAAAATACCAGTTTCATCTCCAGCAACAATTTCTTTATTGTTTACCAGTATGTTAGTAATATAAACATTTGCCAGCATTCCTGTTTGTAATGCCTCTATCGGATCAAAAATATTTACACCATTCACACCGCCAAATGCTAAATTACCATTGGGCAATTTAGCAAAAGCATTGGTATTAAATTCATCATCCTGCAAGCCATCAGATTTTGTAAAGTTTCTTATATTCCATTTGTCAACACCAATTTTTTCTAAACAGAATATACCTCTGTTTGTACTACCCCAAATGTTTTTTTTATTATCGGCTAAAATACCGTAAACAATATCATTTGGTAAACCTTCTTTTTTTGTAAGGTGAATAAAATTACCTGTACTTTTTTCAATTCTATTCAAACCTCCGCCCTTTGTACATATCCATAGATATTTTTTAGGCTCATGAGGATCATCTAAAAAACAGGAGACATTGTTATAGTTTAAAGAGTTTTTATTATCAGTATTAATTTTATACCATTTCACTTGGTTTGGTTTTGTAAAATCCTTTTCAGAAAAAATGAGTTTTGCAAACCCATCCGTTGTACCTACCCAAAAAATACCATCGCCATCTTCATATAAAGCAGTACATGGAATATCAACTGTGCCAGACTTAGAAACGTTACTTATTAAGCTAAAAATATTTATTTTTAACGTGCGAGTATTTATGAGCGAAAAAATACCGTTGAGTGCAGGGAACCAAATGTTTCCTTTGCTGTCTTCCATCATTGGCTGCTTCTCGCCACGCCCACCATTGTCTATTACTGTTGGATAATGAATTATTTTTTTTGAAGAAATATTGTATTGAAACAATCCTTCATTATCTGAACGGAACCAGTAATCGCCCGTTTTAGCAATCACAAAATTATCTATTTCGTTGTTTGATGTTATTTTAGAAAAAGGGTTGCTAAATAAGCTATCGCCCACTAATTTATTCCAAGCATAAGGGTATTGACTTATGTAAATTTCGTTACCATTTTCTGGCTTAATAAATACAGTACTCTTTCCTGACGCACTAATCTTAAATTTACCTAAGTTGGTATTGTATTTTACTAACCCATAACCTTTTGTACCTGCCCACAAAATGCCCCCTCTATCAATAATAAATGGATATATTACTCTGCTAAAATTTTGAGGTAAATTCTGATTCCACTTTGGTCCCTCTCCTTCTTTATATCTGCTTATGTCGTACTTCTCAACATCTCCCATATAATTATCCCATAAATTTTCTTTCTGACGCATTACTATATTTCCTGCCCTTACATTTTTAGAATCAAAAAGTGGTGTCAATATGTTTTCATTACTTAAAATTATTTTTTTACCTATCCATATTTTTCCATCTTCCATTAAATATCCATTATTAAAAAAAGTATGGCTTGGTAATTTTGTAATAATATTATTTTTACTATTGTAAGAATAAACTGCTTTATTATATGTACACAAATAAATATTTCCATTTCGATCGGTTCCCATTCCATAAACTTCCGTTGTATCAGGTAAGGTTATTCTCTGTATTTGCGGGGTTAAGTCTTTTTTAAAAAAATCTGATGGTATTGTTATAACATTTAACCCTTGTTTATTTGCAGCAACCAAAATTTTTCCATCGGGTGTTTCTGTAATACCAGGCCTAATATTATTACCTGAAATACTATTTGGATTGTTAGCATCGTTCGTAATCCGGTAAAATTTGCCCGAAGTTTTATCAAATACATTTAAACCTGCAGTTTCTGTTCCCGCCCAAATTCTTCCTTTACTATCTTCAAACAGCTCGGTAACAAGGTTGCTGCTTACAGAATGAATATCGTAAGGATTGTTGTTGTAAATTTTAAAGTTATAACCATCGTATCTGTTTAATCCGTTTTTTGTGGCCACCCAAATAAATCCTTCTTTATCTTGTAAGATATCAAATACCATACCCTGCGATAATCCTTCTGCAATGGAAATGCTTTTGTAATTATTTTTCGATTGTGAAAAAGCTCTCAAGCCACAAAGCAGGAGAACAATAAAAAACATTGCTCTGTGTATTTGTTTGTTTTGGAACATATTACCATAAATGTATGCTTAAATCGTTTGTTTGTGAAATATGTAGTATAAAAAACG
>JANMFB010000223.1:0-2913 GCA_031377605.1 Ferruginibacter sp. | reverse complement strand
TGAAGTAATTGAAAGCGAAATAAAAAATGATGATGACCTCAATAGAATTTTACTGAAATATTTCAAAATCAAACTATAGACTTGCCTGCCACTAACAGGGGGTTTGGCTAAATTTGGGCAGAAGCAAAACCCATCAGCATTGGTTCGCTATTGGGCTTTGGCTCGGGCAGAAGTTTTTCAATGTAACTTTTTGTTCTTATCTTCATCACCAGTAACAATATTGGGCAGCGGTTACGGGCAGACGATTTTCAAATGCCCAAACTTCGCCAAGCCCTATCCGTTGGTGGCAAGCCGTCCTCAAAATCCGTAATTAAAAAACATAAGATGCAAATCGTAGAACTAAAAAGTCAATTCATAAGTTGGGTTGAAACAAAAATCAAGAAAGAATTTTATATAACTAATCCTTTTTTAATTGCTTGCCTTGATGAAAAATTAGAGTTAAGTTTAAACTCTACAATAAACGGAATTCCGTTTTATGAACATTTCAACAATGATGAATTTATGACACAAATCTTAGAAGGTTGGGAATCAAATGTAAAAGGTTTTTTTGCAATGACTAATCCGAACCTAAATGTTATTTTCAGAGGGATAAAGTTACCCGATACTATTTTAAGAGAGGAATTAAATGCACAAATCAATCTTTTAACTTTAGAAAGTAAGTCAAGTTTGTAAATATTATTAGAGAATAAATTAGATACTAAAAAATAAATACTAAAATGAGTTTTGGAAAGAAAAATTTCTACTTTAAATCTAATGAAAGTAATAATGAAGCATTTGAAATATACATAGGACAAAACTCGGGAAACCAGCTCAACAAAGATATACTAAATGCAAAATCAGAAGTAATAGTAGTTTCTCCTTACGTTGATGAAAGCAAAATAAATGATTTATTAAGCCTAAACAATAGAAAGATAAATGTTAAACTTGCTTTTAGTTCATTACGAAAGGAGCAAAATGGAAGAGTTTTAAGACAGCTAATTGAACAAACACAACATACCGAAGTTGATAAATTAGAAAACAAAAAAAAGCTTTTGAAAAAATTTTCTTTAATAATAATAGCAATTATAATTATTATGATTTGCTTATTTATTACATTAATTTTTCAATTTACTTATAAAAACAACCTCTCAATTCCAACAGTTTCAATTATTGTGTCATATTTTCTATTTAGACATTTTGTAAACAAAAAAAATGAAGCTAAAAAACTTACTATTTATCATTATAATTATTCAAAGAAAATAAATTTTAAATATTTAAACTCAAATTTTGGAAACGATTCATTTATTCATACTAAGATTTACATAATTGATAGGACAGTTGCATATATAGGCTCTTTGAATTTTACTACAAATGGATTTACAACTAATTTAGAAACTAGAATAAGAATTACAAAAAGCGATGCAATTCAAGAGCTAGTAGAATATGTAAATGAAATTTTTGAAGGAAATAATTTTAAATCTCACGATACTAATTGGCTTGGAAAACAAGTGTATAAAGAAAGAAGATACTAGTTCCCAAAAATGGCCAGCCACCAACAGCGGGTTTTGCAATATTGGGGCAGAAGCAATACCCATCAGCATTGGTTCGCTATTGAGCTGCGGTTCGGGCAGAAGTTTTTCAATTTAGCTTTTTGTTCTTATCTTCATTTTTAGTATTTCAATTGGGCTTCGGTTCTGGGCGGACGTTTTTCAAATTCCCCAACATCGCAAAGCCCTATCGTTGCCTGCAATACTTCATTAAAACTGACAGTTAACATAATTCAAAAAAATATGAATATTAATTTTGAATTCCAAGGAGATTGGGAAACAGAAATTTATTTACAAAGACTTTGTTTTCTAAATGACAGTAAACTATTAAAATATTTTGAAGATGTCAAAGAAAAATTAGAAAAAGGATTTGTAAACTTATATATTACAGACAGTATTGACCTTAATCCCGAACCAACTAAAGAACAATTTGAGACTATAATATTTGTTCAAAAAAATGAAGAGTTAATATTAGATAGAATTTTTGAACAAGTCAAAAATGTAGTTTATCCTCATGTGAAAACTCAGATTGACGACGAAGAATATTGGTTTCCAATAATTGAAACAAAGGAAGACTTAAAGAAATCTATCGGACTTACTTCAATACAAATTTTAAATCTCTCTAATGATAATTATTCTTACTACTCAATGAATTTTCAATCTTCTTGGGATGATGAACACGGATTTAGTATTCTATTTCATAAAGATAGAATTCTAAGTACAGGAGAAGCAGGTTGTTTCGATATTTTTAAAATATGGAAAGAGTGTAGTTTAAATGGTGAAGATGAAACCTATAAGTTTAATCATTGGAATGATAATATTTTTGAATTCTTAGAACCTAATTCAAAATATGGAAAACTAACACCATTACAAAAAAGCTCTAATGACTCGTTGCCATTTAGACTTATAAAAAATGGATTAGAAGGGAAATTATATTTAAACATAGAAAAAGGCTCAATAAATATAGATTTTAATGGTTCAGGTACTTCAATGTTATCAATGGCTATACAAGTTGAAAACTTGAATATTGTAAATATCTTAATTAATAATAAAATTAAAAATTTTTACGGGGTTGAAAGAGCATTAACTGAAGTAAAAAATAGTGAAATAAGGAATAGTGTTCAGAAATATATTATTGAGAGGACAGAATAAAATATTTTGGAAATTCAGAATTCAAATTGATATGTACTGCAGGCAACAGCGGGTTTTGCAATATTTGGGCAGAAGCAATACACATGAGCATTCGTTCGCTATTGAGCTTTGGTTCAGGCAGAAGTTTTTCAATTTAGCTTTTTGTTCTTATCTTCATCTTTGGTATTTCAATTGGGCAGCGGTTCCGGGCAGACGAATTTCAAATGCCCAAACATCGCAAAGCCCTATCCGTTGT
>JANMFB010000203.1:0-11208 GCA_031377605.1 Ferruginibacter sp. | reverse complement strand
AAAATTAATGGTACAAGAAGGTGTAATGGAAAATCCTCGTGTAGATGTTATTTTTGGATTACACGTAGATTCAGAATTACTTGCAGGAAAAATTACATACAGACCCGGTGGTTTTATGGCAGCAGTTTCTGATATGAAAATAACCGTAAACGGCGTGAGCTCTCATGGTGCTCAACCATGGAATAGTGTTGATCCAATTGTTACATCTGCACAAATCATTAATAATTTACAAACGATTGTAAGTAGAAATTTAAAATTAACAGACAATGCAGGCGTTATTACTATTGGTGCAATACATGGAGGAAACCGTTCAAACATTATTCCAGAAAAGGTAGAAATGCTTGGTACTGTAAGAACGTTTACCGATGCTGACGAAAAACTTTTTTACGAAAAAATAAAACTTATTGTTGCCAAAACAGCCGAATCAAATGGTACAACAGCTGAAGTAATTATACCTTACACATCAAAATATCCCGTTACGTTTAATGATTCTGCATTGGTACAAAAAATGTTGCCATCATTACAGAGAACGGTAGGCGCAGATAAAACGGTGTTGGTCTCTGCAAAAACAGGAGCAGAGGATTTCAGTTTCTATCAAAAAAAAGCACCCGGCTTTTTCTTTAACCTTGGGGCTTTGCCTACAAATAAAAAACCCACAAGCCATCATACACCCGATTTTTTCTTAGATGAAAGCTCCTTTAAAATTGGTGTAAATGCATTTACAAATTTGGTATTAGATTATATAGATATGACTACAAAATAATAAAACAATATGGAAGAATTATTAAACAAAATAACAGCAGAAGCAGGCATAAGCAATGAGCAAGCCATAAAAGCACTAGATGCTGTAAAAGATTATGTAAAAGAAAAGTGTCCGATGATGGCGGGAGCGGTAGATAAATTGTTTGAGGGTGATGAGAAAAAGGAAGAAGATTACTTGGATTAGTACAACATTTTATTCCGAAGAGGCGCAAAAGTTTTGATAAATGTTATTAATTTCAAAGACGGCATTTGTTTTTGATTTAATTTTGAACTCTAAAAAATAAAACCATGGCATTATTTCAATCAGGTAATCCTGCATTATCAGAAAATAAATTTAAAGGCACCATCCTGTCAGAGTTTGAAGATGTACAAGACTCCATGACGGTAAAAGGAACACTCAATAAATTCGGCATTTTATTTCTGCTAACACTTGCAACAGCCTATTTTACTTGGAAAGAATTTGTGGGTGGCGGCAATGTATGGACATACATTATGGTAGGCGTTTTTGGCGGCTTAGGCGTAGCTATTTTTATTAGTTTTAAAAAAGAATGGAGTCAGTATTTAGCTCCCCTTTATGCTTTGTTAGAAGGGTTTGTACTTGGCGGGGTGTCTGCCTATTTTGAGTATGGAGCACAGAGTGCTCAGGGTATGTACAAAGCAGGCTATAGCGGAATTGTAATTCAAGCTATTGGTCTTACTTTCTCTGTTGTTGCTGCTATGTATTTATTGTTCAAATTTCAAATTATAAGAGCAACTGAAAAATTTAAAGCAATTATTTTTACAGCCACAGCGGGTATTGCTCTTTTTTATCTAGCATTATGGATTTTACATTTCTTTAATGTAGCTACACCCGGTTTTATTTATGAAGGCAGTGCATTTGGCATTGGGTTTTCGTTGTTTGTGGTGGCACTTGCTGCACTCAATTTAATTTTAGATTTTGATATGATAGAAAAGGGCGCTGCAATGGGTGCACCAAAGTATATGGAATGGTATGGCGCATTTGGGCTTTTGGTAACTATTGTGTGGTTGTATATGGAAATATTAAGATTATTGAGTAAATTAAATAGAAGATAAAATTTATTTTTTTGTAAATTAAAACGCCATCCTATTTAAAAATGATGGCGTTTTGTTTTATATCTTACTAAAGATCGATATCTATATCAAAATTTACTTTTATTGTATAATTATTTTAGAATCCAAGCTCGGGTTAAGAAACACTAACGCTATCTTATACCTAAAAGAACAAATGGCAGGATAAAACACATTATTTTTTCTTTGTAAAAGTATATTTTCCTCCACCTTGTTTTAAAATCATTTGCTTTGCATTTCGCAAAAACTCCAATTTAATATCAGCTTGTTTAAATACAAACATATTTTTACTTATTGCCTCTAAAGGAAAAGATGATTGGCCAGTAGCTTGTGCAATTAAGGTTAAATTATTTTTTGTAATTGCCACTTTTAAAGGAATATCAGGACTCGAATATTCTCCTAAAAATTCATCCAATTCTTCTGTTTTCGTTATCAAATTTGTAAATGTAGGAACAGCAAATGGCTTGTTATAAAAGGAACTAAGTCCTGCTATTACTATATCATTATTCTCATAGGTTTGTCCGTTAGATGTAATAGCTATAGATAACTTATCCGAAGGAAAATAGTATAAAACAGATTGGAAACCATCAATAGCACCTGAATGCCCGTAACCTTTCTTGTCATAAAAAGGTACTTGAAACATTCCCATCCCAAAATCATCTTTTAATGTTTTCATTTTTTCAAGGCTCGAATTTGCAACAAGCTTTCCGTCGAATAAATATTCAATAAATTTTGTTAAGTCAATTGGATTAGAAACTATAGAGCCTGCACCCATTGGAATAGACAAATCGGTTTCTGTTTCTTTTATCCAGTTCTCTACAAATGAATAGGAATTACATTCTTCGTTTTTTAAATTAATTTTATTACCAACGTAAGTATTCTTAAGCCCAATCGGTTTAGTTATCTTTTCTGCCACTAATTTTGCGTACGGGTTTTTATAAATTTTTTCAAGGATATAGCTTAATAAAACAAAGTTTGAGTTACTATATTCTGTTTTAGAATCAGGCTTAAAATCACTTCTTCCATCTTTTATAATTCTCAGCATTTCTTGTTCATTTTTTGCTGTAGTATTATAGGTCATATAAGTGCTATCGTCAGTAAAATTATGTATCCCACTTCTATGGTTTAACAGATTACTAATCGTTATTTGTTTAGCATTATCAATAGTTGGGAAGTACTTATCAATGGTAAGCGTTAAAGAAAGTTTTTTTTCTTCTATGGCTTTAAATACTAAAACAGTTGTAAACATTTTAGATATAGAGCCAATCCTAAATTTTGTAAGTTCGGTAATTAGCTTTTTCGTTTCAATATCTGCCTTGCCAATAGATTTTGAATAAATGATTTTATTATTTTGAGCAATTGCAACGCTTCCCATAAATTTATCCTTTACATCTAGTACTTCAAACAAACTATCGAGTTTAATACTATTCATGGTTTGCGAAAAAGTGCTTGACACAGAAAGTACCAATAAAAAAAATATCAAAATTTTATTTCTCATTCATTTACATTTAATCATTGTGAACTGTTCGGTTTTATTGGTTATAACAATTTATTGTTACCCTGCTACTCTCTTCCATCCAACAAATTCCCTATCCCGCCTAAAATACTTCCTTCTTCTTTTCTTCCACCCATCCCGCCATATTGCATTAACCTGCCTGCTAGCCTGCTTATAGGTAATGATTGTATCCATACTTTACCTGGTCCACGTAATGTAGCAAAGAAAAGCCCTTCGCCTCCAAACATCCAGTTTTTTATTCCCTTTACAAATTCAATATCAAAATCAATGCCTGCTGTGTAAGCAACTACACATCCTGTATCAATTTTAAGTACTTCTCCAGGTTGCAGTGTACGCTCCGTTACATAACCACCTGCGTGTACAAATGCCATACCATCACCTTCTAGTTTTTGCATAATAAATCCTTCGCCACCAAAAATACCTGTACCCAATTTGCGCTGAAACTCAATACCAACGCTTACGCCTTTTGCTGCACAAAGAAAAGCGTCTTTTTGAGCGATAATTTTTCCATTTAGCTGTGCTAAATCTAACGCTACAATTTTACCTGTATAAGGTGCAGCAAAGCTTACTCGTTTTTTCCCTTGCCCAGTATTTGTAAAGGCTGTCATAAATAAATTCTCACCTACAAGTAAACGCTTACCTGCGCTTAACAGTTTGTCGAACAAGCCGCCACCGCTGCTTTTAGACCCGTCGCCAAAAATGGTATTCATGGTAATGCCATCATCCATCATCATAAAACCGCCGGGTTCGCCCACCACGGTCTCCTCAGGGTCAAGTTCTATTTCTACGTATTGGAGTTCCTCTCCAAAGATTTTGTAATCTATTGCGTGATTTTGTATCATAATTTAATTTTTTATAAAGATAAAATATTAGAAATATTATTTGCTAAAAGTAAATGATAAGCGGTAAATTTATACTCTTGTATTTTCAAATCACAAAAACAACAAATAGTTTTATTTATGAACAAGAATTTTATCGGATCTTTAATGCTTAGTGCATTATCTCTCTCAACGATTGCACAAACAAAATTAGTAGAAAAAATTACTAAAAAGGGTAATGAAATTGTTATCCCTTACGAAAAATATGTTTTGCAAAATGGTTTAACAGTAATACTAGCAGAAGATCATAGTGATCCACTAGTTCATGTAGATGTAACGTATCATGTAGGCTCTGCTCGGGAAGAAATTGGAAAAAGTGGTTTTGCGCATTTCTTTGAACACATGATGTTTCAAGGAAGCGACAACGTAGCAGATGAGCAGCATTTTAAAACAGTATCGGGCGCTGGTGGCACATTGAATGGTAGTACCAACCAAGACCGAACAAATTATTATGAAACAGTGCCGGCAAATCAATTGGAAAAAATGCTTTGGCTAGAGAGCGATCGTATGGGCTTTTTATTAGATGCTGTTACCCAAAAGAAATTTGAAATACAACGCAGTACTGTAAAAAACGAGCGTGGGCAAAATTATGATAACAGGCCTTACGGTTTAGTAGGCGAGTTTTCTAGTAAAAATGTATATCCATATGGGCATCCATACAGCTGGCTTACCATTGGCTATATCGAAGATTTAAACAGAGTAGATGTAAACGATTTGAAAAACTTTTTTCTTCGCTGGTATGGTCCAAATAATGCAACTATAACAATTGGCGGAGATTTAAAAGTAGCAGAAACATTAAAGTTAATAGAAAAATATTTTGGCTCTATACCTCGTGGGCCTGAAGTAACTAAAACGATTTTACCAGCAGTAGTAATCGAGAAAGATCGTTACGTATCTCTTACAGATAATTATGCAAAACTTCCTCAGTTATCTAAAGTGTATCCTACGGTACCAAATTATGATAAAGATATGGCTGCACTTGCTTGCCTAGCTCAAGTTTTAGGCCAGGGAAAAAATTCTATATTATACCAACAATTGGTAAAAACACAAAAAGTTTTAGGTGCTAATGCTTTTAGTCGCTTAAGTGAATTGGCAGGAGAGTTAAGTTTTTCAATAACGCCGTATGCAGGTAAATCTCTTTCGAATGCGGATAGTTTATTGAAAGAAGCCTTGCTTTCTTTTGAAAAGAGAGGCGTAACGGATGAAGATGTAATAAAATTTAAGGGCGCTGTGGAATCTCAATTTATCAACGGATTGCAATCAGTATCAGGCAAAGTATCTCAGCTTGCTGCTTTTCAAACTTTTACTGGTAATCCAAATATGATTGGGAAACAATTAGAAATGTATAGGGCAGTTACAAAAGAAGATGTAATGAACGCATACAACAAATATGTAAAAGGGAAATATTGCACTACAGTAAGTGTGCTTGTAAAAGGGCAACCGGCAGAACCTGCCATGGCAGATAATTACAAAATAGATTCGAGCAGTTATGATAGACCAAACTATGGTTACAATGGTTTAAAATATGTAAAAGCAACAGATGTTTTTGATAGAACCAAACAACCAGGAGCCGGTGTAAATCCTGTAGTTAAAGTGCCTGCATTTACAAAGAAAACATTACCAAATGGCGTGAAAATGATTTTTGCAAAAAACGATGAAATACCCACAGTAAATGTTTCCATAAGTATTCCTGGTGGGCAATTATCTGAATCTGCAGATCCTACAAAATCCGGTTTGGCAGATATGACAGCCGCTATGATGAATGAGTCTACAAAAAATTATACAGCAGAACAAATGGCGGTGGAGTTACAAAAACTTGGAAGCTCGGTAAATGTATCTTCCGATTTTGATGCAACAGTTTTCAGTATACAATCATTAAAGAAAAATATTGCACAAACATTGAAATTAGTAGAAGAAAGAATGCTCAATCCAATATTTAAACAAGATGATTTTAATAGAATACAAAAACAAGCATTAGAAGGATTCAAACAACAAAAAGCTCAACCCGTGGCTATTGCTAATAATGTTTTTGACAAGTTGATTTATGGCGATAAAAACATATTGGGTATGAACGGCAATGGTAATGCTACAACCATTAAAAATCTTACACTTTCAGATGTGCAAAATCAGTACAACAATAACATGACATCTCAAGGCGCTAGAGTAGTAGTAGTTGGGGATATTACTGAGGCAGAAATACTGCCTATGTTTGGATTCTTAGATAAATTGCCAAATAAAAAAACCACTGTAACAAAACCTGCAAAAGCTGATCCAATAGCTAAAACTGTTGTTTATTTAATAGATGTGCCAAAAGCTGCACAAACAGAATTTCGAATTGGTATGGCTACAAACATTATGTATGATGCTACTGGTGAGTATTACAAACTTGGATTATTAAACTATAATTTAGGAGGAGATTTTAACAGCCGATTAAATATTAATTTGCGTGAAGATAAAGGCTGGACCTACGGGGCAAGGTCTTCGTTTAATAGCAATGACTATAGCGGCACTTTTACTTTTAGTTCTGGCATAAGAGCAAATGCTACAGACAGTGCATTAGTAGAAGTTTTGAGAGAAATTAAAAATTATGCTGCTGGCGGAATCAAAGAAGAAGAGTTGGCTTTTATGAAAATGGCAATTGGACAAAGAGATGCAAGAGCATACGAAACAGGTGGGCAAAAAGCAGGATTTGTAAGGCAAATTTTAGAGTATAATTTACCAGCAAATTTCACAACCACACAAAGTAATATCTTAAAAAATATTAAAAAAGCTGAGTTGGATGCGTTAGCAAAAAAATGGTTGGATGTGTCTAAAATGAATATTTTATTGGTAGGTGACAAAGCGACTATTTTGCCAGGTTTACAAAAGGATGGTTATGAAATTGTAGAATTAGATGTAGAAGGTAATAAAAAGTAATTTTTTATTAATAACATATAAATTAAACAATCATGAAAATTCTATTCACTATTTTAAAGATAATTGGCGTATTGATTGCGCTGATTTTAATCATTGCCCTCTTTGTAAAAAAAGAGATAAAATTGGAAAAGGAAATAGTGATAAACAAACCAAAAGTTATGGTGTATGATTATGTAAAACTTTTGCAAAACCAAAACAACTACAGCAAATGGGCTACTATGGACCCCTCTATGAAAAAGGAATTTAAAGGAACCGATGGAACCGTAGGTTTTGTAAGCGCTTGGGATAGTGACAATAAAGATGTAGGTAAAGGTGAACAAGAAATAACAAAAATGCAAGGAGATAGAATTGATTATGAACTAAGGTTTATGAAACCAATGAAAGCAATAAATTATGCTTTTATGGGTACAGAATCAATTAGCGATAGTTCAACTAAAGTTATATGGGGTTTTAATGGCAAAATGAATTATCCTCTAAACATCATGAACCTGTTTTTTGATGCAGAAAAAATGGTAGGAGATGATTTTGCTATTGGACTAGATAATTTGAAGAGGATTTTAGAAAAATAATTATTTTTCTCAAAATAGCAAAGGGAACGCAAAGAACTACTCATTGCGTTCCCTTTTTTTGGCTTATATTTTCGTAAAATAGTACAACTAGTTCATTTCGTATCAGATAGTAAAGCTAAAAAACCAAATTTGGATGTAGGATTATGAAATTTAACCTTAGTTTCTTAACAATTAATAAGCAAATTCAATATACAGTTGATTGTTATTTGTCGATTAATCTTTTAAAACTACCGTTTGCTCAATTTTTTATTCCCCGCTGTTGGAAATTTACTACCTTTAGTCTATAAAAGTTATTGACTAAATAAAAGGTAGGTTATCTTAACGGGGGTTTAGATAACCTGTTTTTTTGTCCTTCATTCAAAGACTCAATCACTAGTGGTAACTGTTTATAACAAATTAGACAAAACAAAGAATAACAATTTTATTCTCCCATAAATACACTTGAGTTATCTTTGCGTAAATTTCACAAACGTAATAGCGTTTTCTAATAATATCATAGTGAATAAAAGAGCTTTTCTTGGGCTAATGCTAGCCACCCTAATGCCAATAATAGGCTACATGTTCGTAAAAATTCTCAGCAAAGACGCTGTAATAATGCCCAAGCATTATTTTTTTGATAGTGTGGCCATCATAGAAAAAAATGGAAAACTTTCTACAGATACCATTTGGCATCAAGTAAAAAATATCCAGTTTACCAACCAGCTTGGCAAAAAGGTTTCTTTAGATGATTTGAAAGGTAAAATAATAGTAGTAGATTTTTTCTTTGCAGGTTGCCCAAGTATTTGCCCTGGTCTTGCACGCAATATGAAGAGACTGCAAGATTCTTATAAAAAAAATGATACGATAGTACAATTTTTATCTATAAGTATAGATCCTGAAAGAGACAGTGTACCTCGGCTTAGAGCTTTTGCAGATAGATTTAATGCAAACCATGATAGTTGGTGGTTTGTAACAGGTGATAAAAAAGAAATTTATGAATTTGCGTTGAAAGAAATGAAAGCTAGTGTAGCCGACGTAAATGTAGATACTGCATTTGTTCATACAGAAAACTTTTTTTTACTAGATACTAACAGGGTTGTAAGGGGCTGGTATAATGGTTTTGACACCGTAAAGCTTGCTCAACTTGCTAGGGATATACCTACGGTAATGCTAGAAAAAAATAAAAAATCCCCTTCTATCTTTAGAGAGTTTATTCCTATTCTTCCGGTAATTTTTATAGCCTTAGCAGTGATGATGCTTTTAATGGGAATATTAAACAGAAATAAAAATAAAAAAATCAGTTACTAATGTTAGAACCAACTTTACAAAAAAACGATAAAATTGCTACCCGACTTATTATAACTGTATCTATCATAGTATTTGTAGCTGTAGCAGGTTTGAGTAAATTTCAATTACATGTAAATTTACCTTTTAACGTGCATGTGTTTGCTACTATAAATGCGGTAGTAAATTCACTTGTGGCCATTTTGTTGGTTGCAGGGTTGGTCAGTATAAAAAGCAAAAATTATGCGCTACACAAAAAAATTATGATAGCTGCTATTGCGCTTTCAGTTGTTTTTTTGTTGAGTTATATTTGCCATCATTTACTTGCCGGCGATACTAAATATGGCGATATAGATCACGATGGTATTGTAAGCTTAAACGAAAAAATGCTAGCAGGTTCTACTAGGTATTTTTATTTGATATTATTGCTTACGCATATTCCTCTAGCAGCAATTATACTTCCTTTTATTTTATTTACGGCCTATAGATCTCTCACAGGTGAATACGAAAAACATAAGAAAATTGCCCGCATAACTTGGCCCATTTGGTTTTTTGTAGCGGTAAGTGGGGTATTGGTTTATTGGATGATAAGCCCTTTTTATAATTAGTTTTCTTGCCTTAATACAATAACCCATCTTAAGATAAAGCAGTATATCCAAAATGAAGAAATCGGTTATATCATTATTGTTTCTAATGGCAACTTCGTTCGGCGAAAAGCTTATTGGACAGACTATAAAACCAAACAATATTATTATTTCTACTTTGGCGCCCGACAATTTTTGGGGTCGTTATAATATAGGAATAGCGTATTTCTTAGCGACCAAAACAGATGGTTTAAATTTGATTTCTATAGCACTCAATGGAGGTAAAACTTCAACCAATATCTCTAATCAAAAAATACAAGGTTTGGATATTTCGGGAGAATTAAATTTTTATGGACAAGTTCTGATGTCAAAAAAATGGAATGAGTACGGAGGATTAAAACTCTCTTATGGGGATTTTAAAAATAGTACTAAAGATTCCAAACACAACTCTTTTTTTATTGGAATGAGTACCGGCATGCAACCCGTTGTAGCAAAAAGAATCGCATTTAAAATTAGCAGCGATTTGGGGTATATACAAAACGGCTTGACTTATAATTTTCTTTATAACAATCGCAACTTTCCATTTTACTCAGGCTTTGCTATTATTTTTAATGTAGGTGTAGGCATTAAATTATGAGTATAATCGCAGCAATTTCTCACAAAAGGGGATATATAAAAGCATTTCTGAGATTTCCTTGAAACACCATTCTATAACAATTTGTACAACTGCTCTAGTGATTACATTCCTCATAAAGCATTTACCTTACCCTTTTGGTTTTAGTAAAATATACTTAAACGAATTATTGTAAGCCGCATCTACAAAGCCTAGCATATCTTGCCATTTTTCTTTTGGCATATTTGCTTGCTTATATATCTTTTTTATTTTAATGCTTATTGTACCATTTGCCTCATCTGCAACTGCGGCGTAAGTGCCCGTTTCATTAATTACTTCTACTGCCATTTCCTTTAACCCTTCTACTATATAGCCATTGGGTATTTTAAAATTTATAACCCAAAACAGTGACCTTGCATAACCCACATTGATATCTTTGCTTCGTATTCTTTCTTCTTTTTTTATTTGCAATTGCGATCCTACTAACCCTGCCACGTTTATCAAATATTTTTTGCCGGCTTTACGCACCATACCACTCAGTTCAAATTCTTCTGTAAATTTTAAATCTTGTTTTTTTAGAGACCGCCCATCACTACTAATAGCAAAATCTTTATACTTCACTGCGTTGCCATATTCGCTTTGTAAAGAACTCTTTACATACTCAGGCTTCTTTTCTTTAAAATTATCTTTCAATCCATTTACCGCTTTATAATATTCCTCCTCCTCTCTACTATTCATTTTTGCAGTGGGCGCCTCTTCTCCTATGTACCTATACTCCTCCAACATGAAGGGTGTAAATTTTAAAGCATCCGATATGTTCTTATTTTTACTGATGCCTTTATAAGTGGAAACACGAGATACCGCAAGTGTGCTCATATCGCTATTCAAAGAACTATTAATTTCATAAGTTGCATTGTTTTCTTTTGCACCAGCATCTGGTAAAGTATATTTTGTTACTGCCTGCTCTCCTTTTTTATTTGGTTCTGCAATAATGTAAGATTCGTTTCCTAGCATATTT
>JANMFB010000090.1:0-3869 GCA_031377605.1 Ferruginibacter sp. | reverse complement strand
GATTCTTTCAACTACATAAAATTTCAACCTGGGTTTACTTTTAGAAGCCAAAATGATTTGTACAATTCTAGTTCAAAAAATTATTATGGAAGTGGGCAAACAGTAAACAATGCAGTTAACTCCGATTTGAATGTATCTAAAACGCCTAATTTTACAGGAAACCTGTTGTTCAATCATCGGTTTAAAAAGAAGGGTAGAACCTTATCTTTAAATCTTAATGGTGCTGATAACTATACAGATGGAACAGATGATATTTATAATGTAATTGATAATTTTAAGTTTGGTAACTTATTTTCCACAAACATCATAGATCAAAACGTATTACAGAATAACAAGAACTACAACTATGGAATTACTGCCTCTTTCAATGAGCAGTTAAGTAAAAAAAATGGGTTAGAGTTTAACTATAGTTACAATAAAAGATTTATCCAGAATGATAGAGAAACTTTCAATACAGCAGTAACTCCCAATGTCTTAATTCCTTTACAAACAAATCTTTTTGACAATCTATATACGACCAATAGATTCGGTGTAAACTTCAGAAAAACACTTAAGAAATATAACTATGCTGTAGGTTTAGCAGTGCAACCTGCAACTATAGAGAGTAATACAGTTGGGGTTTCAAAAATTACGTTCAAGCAAAATATTGTAAACTATTTTCCTGTAGTACGTTTTGCGTATAATTTTTCTAAAAGTAAATCGCTTAGTATAAATTATAATGGAAGTACCAATCAGCCATCTTTTCAGCAATCGCAGCCTGTGCCAGATATTTCCAATCCACAAAATATAATAATTGGTAATCCTAATTTAAGACCAGAGTTTACAAATACATTTAACATGCGTTACAATAAGTTTAATGTAATAAGTGGGGATGTTTTCTTTGGTAACATGAATATTACTTTTACAAGAGATAAAATTGTAAACAATGTTATAAATAAAGATTTTGGTGCTAGGGAAACAAGATACTTGAATGAGAATGGTTTTTTAAACGTAAATGGTTTTTATGCAATTTCTAAGCCATTACAAAATAGAAAATATGTATTTAACATTGGGGGTAATATAAATTATAACAGTTACATTACCTATTTAGATTTCAACAAGAACAAAGGAAAAAATTGGATTGTATCTCAGCGTTTTTCTATGGATTATAAATTAAAAAAATGGCTAGAAGTAAGTGGTGGTGCAGTATTTAGTTTAAACGATTTAAAAAATTCTCTAAGTACATCTGCAAATAATAGTATAAAAACATGGAGTTTGACCCATTCATCAAGAATGTTCTTTAAGCATGATTTTAATTTTACTTATGATATTTCGAAATCATTAAATGAAGGTTACACATCCAATGTAGGTGTAAATCCTTTTATCATCAATGCAAGTTTGGAAAAACTGTTTTTGAAAACTAAAAATGGATCTATTAAACTTCAAGCGTTTGATCTTTTAAATGAAAATGTAAATCTAAATAGATCTGTAAGCCAAGTAAATGCATCTACAACTGATACACGTACAAACAGATTGCAACGTTATTTTATGATGTCTTTAATTTATCGGTTTAGTAAATTTAAAGGCTCTTCAAAAACAGGGCCTGGTATGCAAATGCAAGGAAGTGGAATGGGGGGAATGAGAATGGGTGGCCCCGGATTTTAGTTTTATTGTAATGTAGAAAGAATTTGAAGGTAAGGCGAAAAGATGTATTTACGCCTTACCGTTTTTAATTATTTAGCTACTGCAATTTTTACTTTTTTATTTTTTATTCTTTGATCTTTTGCAATTTCTACTACATTGCCAATTTTAGATTTTCGCACGGCTGCAAAGGCAGTAAAATCTTTAACTTCTATTAAGCCTATTTCATCTTTTTTGAGATGGCAAACATGGGAGAGGAAACCCACAATATCCATTTTGTTTATTTTATCTTTTTTACCAGCATCGAAGAATAAAGTACTCCATTTTGGTTTTTCAGGTAAGTTTAATTTTTCCGGCAACAAAAATTCCGTGGCTTCAGCTGAAATGTAAGCAGGTAATTTTTCGTCTTCGCTGTATATCACATATACATTACCTGTAGTATGCATGCGAGCTGTACGGCCATTTCGGTGCGTAAATTCTGCTTCAGTATGTGGCAAATGATAATGTACAATGTTTCTTATGTTGGCAATGTCTAATCCACGGCTAGCAAGGTCTGTTGTTACTAAAATATCTGAAGTAGTGTTTCTAAATTTTGTTAGCGCAACTTCACGATCTAATTGTTCCATGCCACCATGGTAAAAAACATTTACAATTCCTTGATCTGCTAAAAATTCGCTTGTACGCTCTACAGCATCTCTGTGATTGCAAAAAACGATGGTGGATGTATTGTTACAGTAACAAATTAATTGTAATAAAGTTTGCAATTTATCTACATCATCACTTAATAGTGTATTGATGCGAAGATTTTCATTGTCTGCAGTATCATCAGCAGTCAAAAAATTTAGGGTAGTATGGTTTTCCATTTTTACAAATGCAGGAATTTCAGCTTCATTTGTAGCAGATGTAAGCATACGTTTTTCTACAGCAGGCAGAGATTCTAGAATAAATTTCATTTCTTCCAAAAAGCCGAGTTCCAAACTTTTATCAAACTCATCTAACACCAAAAATTTAATATGATTTGTGGTAAAATTATTTCTTCTTAAATGATCAGCCATGCGACCAGCTGTACCAATAATAATTGCGGGAGGTTGTACAAGATTATTTTCTTCAATCTCTCTCTTATGGCCACCATAGCAAGCAGTTATTTTAAAACCTGTATGCATTTGTTTTAGCACGGATTCAATTTGCAAAGCAAGTTCACGGCTTGGTACCATTATCAGTGCTTGTACATTTTTAATAGCCGGATCTAAAGAATTTAAAACTGGTAGTAAAAAGGCCAATGTTTTCCCTGAACCAGTTTTTGAAAGTAAAAGAATTTCATTTTTCTCGGTAACTGCTTCAATCGTTTTTTGTTGCATTTCGTTCAATTCCAAAATGCCTAATCTGCTCAGGTATTGCCCAGCATTGTTTTCTGTAATGTTCATGCTGCAAAGCTAAACTATTAAATATGTTTAATAGGCTTTTAAAGACCCTAAAGTAATTTATTGATTAATAGATTATTGGTGAATTATTATCCTATAATTAATATTATGTTAACTAGTAAATTATACTTAAAACCTATAAATACAACTATCTATTTGGTGAAGCGCATTTAAAATATATAAGAAACTTTGCTAGTCCCCTTTTGAGAGCATCATTTTTTAGATAAGATTAGCTACAAGGAAAATCATTTTTTTAGAATTATGCATTAAAACAAGACTCCTTTCTCGTGACCAAAAGATTGATTTTTTTTTGATTTGACGCTGTTATTTTTTGCCAATTCATTTTGTTCTTCCAAATTTAATTTGTCACTTCTCACTGTTTGTAAAAGATCATTTCCAAACAAGCGAATAATTTGAGCATTTAAACCATATTTTTTCCTTAAAGTTTGTTCAACGAATCCAGTCTTGTGCCAAGAATGAATTTCAAAATCTCCGTGGTCATGATTTTTCCGAATATCAAATAGTTTTATATTTGAGGGATATGCTTCCATTATAGGTGATTCTTCATACAAGTGGTGTGGGTGCTCATAAAACTCAATATTAAGAAAAGGGAAAAAAGAATTGAATTTTAATTGAATGTCTCCAATTGTCTTATTATCGTGAATTTCAATTAACATGGTCTTAAATTTTTAGGTTAAAGAAAAGATTAGATAATGGTAATTCCTCTCTTTATTTTTTTTTCGATATTCTTTTGGCTAATATGATTACATTTCTTACTATCCATAATTCAAGTTTAAGCCATTAAATTTTCTTGGTTTATAACTTGGG
>JANMFB010000140.1:0-3513 GCA_031377605.1 Ferruginibacter sp. | reverse complement strand
TGACAATACCGACGTTAGTATTTCAATGGATGTAAAGGCATCAGATGCTGTAGTGGTAACAGGTACCAGAAGATTAAAAGCTGCAGGTGCTACTGTAGAATCGTTGCTCATAGCCCAAAAAAACAGCGCTAGTGTAAGTGATGGAATATCTGAGCAAAGTATAAAAAAAACACCAGATAGAAGTTCGAGCGATGTTATAAAGAGAGTAAGTGGTGCAAGCATACAAGATGATAAGTTTGCTGTAATAAGGGGGCTAAACGATAGGTACAATGCAGCTTTTATAAATGGAGCACCATTACCAAGTACCGAGAGTGATAGAAAGGCATTTGCATTTGATATCTTTCCTTCTGCCATTTTAGAAAATCTTATTATTTATAAAACGGCCACCCCAGACAAGAGTGGGGAGTTTGCTGGTGGTATTATTGATATTACCACAAAATCCACCTCATCTAAACGTATTGGTGTTTTTACTATTGGGCAGGGTTACAACTCTTTAATAACAGGGAAAAACCGCCTTTTTAATGAAATGAAAGGAAAAAACGACTGGCTAGGTTTGGATGATGGAAGTAGAGCGGTGCCCGATGGAATACCAGCCGATAAAAATGGATTTGGAAATTTGACATTTGATGAACGATTGAATTTAGCAAAACTTTTCGGTAAATATAAATGGGGTACAAAAACGGCCAATACAAGACCCAATTTTAATTTTCAGTTAGTAAAAAGTCTTAACATAAACAGGAAAGAACAGGAATTCATTTCCTCTTTGGTTTCTTTAACGTATAACAGAAGTTTTACTTTTGTAACGGGCGAAAGAAACAGTTACAATAATCCCGATTATACCCTAGACCCTTCGGATCCTAACTACTTTCCACAGCAAATAAGAAAAGCAAAAGATTCTATTTATAATGATGAAATAATATGGGCTGCCCTCGGCAATATTGGTATCAAAATAAATAACCGAAACAATATTAGCTGGAAAAATAACCTAAGTGTAAATACCGATAATAGGTTCGTAAGAAGGTTTGGTAATGTAGATCTTACTTTTGATTCTAGCAATATCCAGGGTGAAACGCTCATGCAATTTATATCTGATAAAATATTCAGTAGCCAACTTATTGGGGAGCACCAAATAGGTAAAATAAAAACAAAAGTTAACTGGTTAGCAGCTTATAGTGAGGTTAGTAGAGAAATGCCCAACCAATTACTGCTAGCGCCAGGCTTGCTTTCAGGAGGCTCAGCTGCCCGAGGTGCACCCGGCGGTATGATTTCTACAAACTCACAAGAAATTTTGAGAAGTGCTAAAATAGACATTACACAGCCTTATACTTTTATGAAGAATAGCCAAAATTTTATAAAAATTGGTGCAGGTTATCAAATGCGAGATAGAACGTTTGGTACAAGAGATTTAAATTTTATACAGTATGAGGGTACTACTTACCCGAAAGATTTTTCCGTTATTAATCTACCAGATGACCAAAGATTTTTAAGTCAATATTTAGGTCCAATGGCTAATGGTAAAGCTTCTGTTTCTGTTCAAGATGGCACAGTGCCAAATTCTGAATACGTAGCATCATCATCTAATACACATGCATACATTTTGAATGACCAACGTTTTTTTAAGAAACTAAGGCTAATAGCGGGTGTGCGTATGGAAAGTTTTAACCAAAAGTTACTAGCGGCTCAAAGGGGATTAGGTGCAGTAAATATTAATTTTACTAAAGTAGATTTTTTGCCTTCTGCCAATTTTGTGTATGCGCTTACCCCAAAAACTAACCTGCGGGCATCATATAGTGAAACAGTTAATAGACCTGAGTTTAGGGAATTAGCTTCCTTCGGTTTTTATGAATTTATTAGTGGGTTATTTGTATATGGAAATCCAGCTATAACAAGGGCAAAAATAAATAATTACGATCTTAGATACGAAATTTACCCTGGTAAGTCACAGCTACTTTCTGTATCTGGTTTTTATAAAAAATTTACCAATCCTATTGAGTTCATTTTGTCACCCTTTTACCCTAATGAGGCTACATATGAAAATAAGCCAACTTCAACTTTATATGGTGTAGAAGCAGAATTTAGGGTGCTATTATCAACTTTGTTTGGCAAGAAAAATGAGCATAATTTGCTAAATAAATTTACCCTTACGGGCAATGGGGCTTACATGAAATCAGAAGTTCCATTGGGTTTATCAAAAGACAGTACAACTGAACTTGTTAGACCCTTACAAGGCCAATCACCTTATATTATTAATGGATCGCTTGGGTATAGCGACGAAAATACAGGTTTGTCTTCTACGGTATCTGTAAATAGAATTGGAGAAAGGTTGGTACTTGGTGGTGGCAGCCTCGTACCTGATGTGTATGATAGAGAAAGAACAGTGATCGATTTTCAAATAGCTAAAACTTTTTACGATAGCAAAGTGGAAGTAAAATTTTATATAAGAGATTTATTGGCTCAAAATATAACTACTTATTTTGATTATGATAAAACCAAATCATTTACAGAGAAGGATAGAATTTTTTCTTCAAACATTTCTCCTAGGTCATTTATTTTTAGTGCAACTTTTAAGTTTTAATGTAAAAAATAAAAGCATAGAAAACTATCGGGAATTCAATTGTAGTGTGTTAAACAAATAAAAATGTTTAGCACATTTTTTCTTTACTGCATTTTGTATTTTATCTCCATTGAGATATTATTAAATGATTATTCATATCATTTTTCTAATTAAGTAATCAATCTCAATTATAAATAGCCTACTCCATTTATTTGCTTCATACTTGCAAAGCCTTAACATTTTATTCATTCAAAAAACACAATTTGATTATGTTTTGGTAATGGTAAAAATCCAATAAACTTTAACATAAAATATACTTTTACGTTCAAGTTTTTAGCTTGAATAATCCACCAATATTAGTAGAAAAACACCTGTGTTTACAGGGTTTTAGAATGAATTATTTTTTTAACCATTTGATGATATGCAATTTTTTACCAGTATAAAAAAACGAGAATTACCCCAAGTGTATTGTTTAGCATCTGGCTATAATTTTAATAACAAGTGCGAATTTAAAAATACAACTATACAAATTTTTTAACACAAAAATTATTTGCAAATGAAGTAAAACAACAATCCATTTTAACAAAAATCAAGTCAAAAACAATCATTAAATCTTTACAAAAAACATTAAAATGAAAAAGAAAATCTTATCAATTTTACCCTTACTATTATTTACAGCAACGCTTGTAAATGCTCAGTTTGTAGAACCTACAAACTACCGTGGTGCCTTTGCGCCAGCACCTGTAGCACAGTGGACAGACAACTGGACCAACTGGGATCCTCAAAATACTTTTTATGCAGCACCTACTGTAAACGTATCGGGTGTTATAACAGCAAATACAACCTGGACAAAAAACAATGTTTATTTGTTACAAGGGGTTGTGTACGTAGATACTTTAGTTACGCTAACTATTGAGCCTGGTACCGTAATACGTGGGGATGCAAATACCATAATCAGC
>JANMFB010000065.1:0-2560 GCA_031377605.1 Ferruginibacter sp. | reverse complement strand
CATTTCAAAAATCAAATGATCGAGGCGAATAGCCCGTGAAGTAGAAGTCAACAAAATTGTCAATGATAATATTAGGAGTTTGATATTCATATAAAGTGGCACATAACGGTAGCGCTTTGTGCAGGTGTGGAATTAGAATTCCTTCCGCCCGGAACTAAAGCTGAATAAAGATATAAATGATAAAGATAAGAACCAAAAGCTAGGCTATGATCTTCTGCACGAACCACAGCCCAATAACGAACTGAAGTTGATTGGGCTTCCGCCCGCCACACTTGTACAAAACGCATTGTTGTGTGCCGTAAAGCTATCAGTTTCCTTTTGGGTTTTCTGTAACGAAATAATAAATATCAGGGAGAATATATTTCCTTTTCGTCTGTAAATCCATAATTTCCACTCTTAAAAAAGTAATATTTGTCCCTACATTAATCTTTTTCCATAAATCGGCAAAATCTTTGTCAAAGCAAGTCGACTTTAAACTAATTAATGAACTACAACCGTTTTCGTTAGCACCCGAAAAACAAATAGAGGAACTCAAGAGTTTATACCGTGCATTAATTGAAAAACAATTTATCTTTTTTATTGAGTCAATAGGTATTCTTCCACCTTCGTAATGTCCAAGCGAAATATTAGGTTTGGTTTTTAAACTGTTCAAAGTTTTTTGTTCGTGAGACAAGTCAACTTTAAAACTCCTCTGTCCTAAATATCGTTTTCTATTATTTTGAAATAAATAAACTTTTATTAATAATTTACCTAAACTGTCAATTCTAAGGCTGTATGATTCTTTTCCAAATATTCCATTAAATATTTCTCCTTGTGAAGATTCAACTATAAGACTGTCCTCTAACTTCGGACTTGTCAAAATAAAAATTGTATTGTATTTGTCAAGGTATAGAGTATTTTGTTTCGGCTCCCCAATATAGACTTTCGGTAATTTTTTACTTTTTGTCAAAGTTTGACAGAAAACATTTGTTGTCAAGTTTAGAAAAATAGATATGTAAATAAAAAATTTCAATAAGGATTGATAATTTTGAAGCGTCGCAATTTTATGGCACACAACGGGCAGGTATTGCTGCAGGTGGGATATTTTATAACGTCCAGCCCGGAACCGCTGCCCAATTGAAAATATAAAGTTGAAGTTAACAACAAAAAGCCAAATAGATATTCGTCTGCCGGAACAAAAGTACAGCGATTCAAACAGCCGAAGTTTCAATGTCCAGCCCCACTTGCAGCAATACCAATGTTGTGCGTTCGCTTTTGTCACCTAAAATTATAAAGAACTTTGTCTATGCTTTTGTTGCTTGCACAAATTGGCCCTATTCCAATTCTTAGAGAAATAGGATGTGAAAGCTCTCTGCCACATATTTCACAATTACCAGTTTCAACACCCGAAAAAATTTTAAAACTGTTATCCTTTGTCGCCTGATAAAATAAGGTTAATTGAGGTTTGAATTTTTCAAGTTTAGACATAACATATCCTTCTTCGTCAATGGCTCCAATTTCTTCATATGTCTTAGGGGCAAAGAGACGAACATCTGCTTTTAGTTTGTTGTCTTTTTTATTCTGCTTTACAAAAAAGGAAATCTTAAATGAAGTATTGGCTGTGTCAAACGAAATGATTGGAAAGTCAGGAATTACTTTTTTATATGTTTGTATTTCACTTGCTGTTTGGTTCTTAAAATTGAGATTTCTCAAACCGTGAATGAATGTCAGGATTTTACTGCCAAAAATTGTTAGAGCTTTATTGGCAATGTGATGAATTTGATAAAGGATTAATTGTCGGTTAGCTTTTGGATTATAAAGCTGCTTGCAAAGTTTTCTGGTAAAAGAGCTACTCATTTTGCCGCAAACATTAATTGCGTCATTGTCGTTAAAGTTTGAAGTAAATGTCTGGTAGCCTTTAAATAAAATTTTTTGTTTTGGTTGATTGAATATATCGTAAGTCAAATGTAAAACTGGCTCTCGGTATGTTTTGAGTTCTACTTCTTTTATTTGAGTGTTGGTTGGGGATTTTATACTTGGTGTTGTCTTTGGGTTAATGAATTCAATTGTTGTCTTACCTCTTACTTTGTCTTTCGCTGCTTTGTCGGACTGAAATTCCTGGTCAATAAGTTTTAGTGCTTGAGTATCCAACAAGGAATTTGGATTTAGGTTTCCATACCCCTTGGATTTGAGAAAGTCTAAAAGTGTATTGTCTGCGATGTTATATGCTTTACAAAGAGCAATAACTCTCGGTCGAGCTATAATCGTTTTTGAGTTTAAATTGTCTGCGATAGAAAATACTGGCGGTTGCCTTTTTATCTTTTTTTTCTTAGCCATTTTGAAACGGACTGTCTAATAAAGTGACGCACAACGGACAGGTATTGCTGCAGGTGGGATATTTTATAACGTCCAGCCCGGAACCGCTGCCCAATTGAAAATATAAAGTTGAGTTAACAACAAAAAGCTAAATAGATATTCGTCTGCCGGAACTAAAATACAGCGATGCAAATAGCTGAAGTTTCAACGTCCAGCCCCACTTGCAGTAATACCAATGTTAGTGGCTGTTGCTTTTAAGGTCATT
>JANMFB010000045.1:0-4174 GCA_031377605.1 Ferruginibacter sp. | reverse complement strand
ATATCTTAGAAAAAAATTGTATTTGTTTATATTTTGGTACCTTGGTTGTTTTCCCGATATCCAACATGATTGTCAAGTAAATAATTTACTTGGAAATATTATGAATATCACACATAAAATTGAACAACGATACTCAAACAATTTTTGCTTTGTTGGGTGATGGAGAATTAGAAGAGGGGCAAAACTGGGAGGCTATTATGTTTGCAGGCAGTAAGGGCGTAGATAATTTAATAGCAACTATTGATGTAAATGGTCAACAAATAGATGGTAGTACAAATCAAGTGATGAATTTATTTAGCCTTAGGGCAAAATTTGAATCGTTTAATTGGGATGTGTTAGAGATGGATGGGAATGATATGGATGATGTAGTTACAGGTTTAAATAAAGCAAAAGCACAACTTGGCAATAAAAAACCTGTTGTAATTTTGATGAAAACTGAGATGGGAAAAGGTGTTTCATTTATGGAAGGAACACATGAATGGCATGGTATAGCGCCCAATGACGAACAACTAGCTAAAGCTTTGAGTGAATTACCTGAGACTTTGGGAGACTATTAACAGAAAACTACTTACAAAAAAGGCTATTCCAAAAATAAACTTGGAATAGCCTTTTTTTATTTTATTAGAAGTGGTAACCTACTCTTAAAGTAAGATCGAAAGCTAATCCAGTTTTATCTACAATACCTGTACCTGTAGCATATTTTCCCGTACTTCCATTACTCGTATAAATGTATCGTTCTCCTTTAGAAGAACGCAAACCAACTCCACCAGTGTACTCTAACGATAAATGGTCATACATTATTTGAGAACCAAAACTTACCATTAAGGTAGATAAATTATCAAATTCCTTTACCGTAGCGCCAGTGTATGTAAGTGTAGAAACATTATTTGCAACTGCTTTAGAGCTATAATTAAAACGAGATTTTGTGTAACCTATTCCAAGGAAGAACCCATCAAGCCCTTCATCAGTATCAAAATATACCCTTGGTTCTACAGAAAAGGTGTAGCCTAAATTATATTTTCTGCCATCACCTCCATAAGGGGAATTGTCTGCAAAATTTTCGGTTGTATTTGCATCATTCCATTTTAATGACTTAAAAAAATTATCTTTTGGTCCTTCTCCATCAGAATACAATATATCATTAAAATAGTGCTTTGATGTGAGGCCTAATCCTGCTTGCACAGATATGAAATCATTAATTCGTCTTTCATAATAAACAGGAATTTTTCCAATAATGAAAGATAAAGGAGCAATCTTAACAACATTGTCATAACCAGATGTTCCATTTCTTTTTTTCTTTTCTTTCGGAGAGCTACTTTTGGTAGAAAAAACTACAGTTTCTTGACAAAATGTACTATTAACGATTGATAAGAGCAATATTAAGCTTATAATTTTTCTCATAAAGTGTTTAATTTGTTTATTTTGGTGTGCAAATATAGGGATATATTTGCCCCTCAAACTAAAAATAACTTTATGAAAATGGTTCGATTTATGAGGATTTACATGGCAATATTCATCTCTGTATTAATTTATTCTAATTCGGTTGCACAAAAATTTGATGTAAAGTGGAACGAAAAACAACGCCTTACTTTTGAGTATGATGATGCAGTATCCCTTACTAATGGAAAAACAATTTTACTTAAAAAAGAATCAAAGGGTGGAGGTGTTTCTATTTTTGGAATAGGATCTAAAGTGAAATTGAAATATACGCTTGTTTTAGCTGATAAAAATATGCAAGTACAAAAAGAAGTAGAGGTAGAAATGGAAGAGAAAAATTCATTCCTAAAAGGGTTTGAAAAATTTGGTAATAATGTGTTTATTATTTACAGTTTTTATGATAGAGAAACAAAGAATACTTCTTTAGTAGCACAAAAAATAAATCAAGAAACGTTAGTTGTAGGGGCTAGCAGTACCTTAGCTACTTTTGAATCTGATAGCAAATCCGACCAAGCTGTAACTAGTTTCTGGAGATCTTCAGACTCTACTAAAGTAATGGTGTTTGCAGAAGGGCCAGAGCGTAAAAAAGAAAACAAAAAAATATTTTTCACCATTTTTGATAATGATTTAAAAAAGCTGTGGGGCAAAGAAGCGGAGCTTCCAATGCTTGATAAATATTGTTTTATTTATGATTTTGATTTATCAAATGAAGGTAAAGTATATGTGGCCGTAAAGCACTATGATAAAGAAATTTCAAGAGAATCAGTAAAACGAAATAGCAGAAAAGTGCCATCTTATAAATACAAAATGTTTATCTACGATCAAAAAATACCCACTCCTAAAGAAATTGTTTTTAATTTGAACGATAATTTTGTACACGGTACAAAAATCTCTTTTAATAAAAATAACACAGTTACTGTAGCAGGGCTTTATAAGAAAAAATATTCTGGAAATATAACAGGTGCATTTTATGCAAATATTGATCCTGTAACAAACGAAATAAAATCGCCTAAAATGGTTGAGTTTCCAATAGAAATGTTGACGCTTGTAGACAAAGATAATTTTGGAACAGATTCTAAATCTGACCCAGGATTATACGATGAGTTTAGAATAAGATCAATTTTAACTAGGGCAAATGGCAGTGTAGATTTAGTGAGTGAATATTATGATTTAGATATTGTAACTACTACACAAGGTGGTACAGGTATGTCCATTGGTACTACTCGAACTGAGTATCATTATTATTATGGTGATGTTATAAATACAAATATTGATAAAAATGGTAAAGCTACTTTTACTAGACTTCCTAAAAACCAAAAATTTATTAACTCAGATATTTTTATGGGAATAAGTTCATTTATTTATAAAGATAATTTGGTAATACTTTATAACGATGATAAAGATAATGTAGACAGAGATTTAGAGAAAAAGCCTGACGATATTATGAAGTTTAAAAATTCTGTTTTTGTTGCTGCTACTATTGATATGAACGGCACTTTAAAGAGAGAAGCAATTTTTAGTAATGACGATGATGATTATATAACATTACCAAAGAAGACTATAAAAGCAACAGACAATACTTACATAATCGTAGCTGACTTGCTCAAATTGTTTAAACGAAGAACCAAGTATGGTGTTCTTACCATCAAATAAAATAAAAGCCGTTTCAAATAGAAACGGCTTTTTTATTTCAATAAAATTTCTTTAGATGCAGCTTGCTTTGCAGGATACCAAGATGCTATAAAAGCAATGGCTATGGATGATAATGCAACAATAATAAAATCTGGCAACATTAATTTTACCGGAAAGTAATCTATTAAAAACGTACCACCGGCAATCTTTATTAAATGAAATTTAATTTGCAAAAAACTAATAACTAATGCCAATAAAATAC
Organism: Ferruginibacter sp.; assembly: GCA_031377605.1. Classification (GTDB taxonomy): domain Bacteria; phylum Bacteroidota; class Bacteroidia; order Chitinophagales; family Chitinophagaceae; genus Ferruginibacter. Next base: position 843 of record JANMFB010000045.1, on the reverse strand, counting down.
CAGCGCTTGCACCAATAATACCCAGCAGTAGGCCTTCTGCTAAGAAAATTTTTTGAATATTAAATTGTGTAGTACCCATGCTTCTCAAAATGGAAATATCTTTTCTCTTTTCAAGTACGAGCATAGATAATGCACTTACCATATTAAATGCTGCAATAATCAATATGAGCGTTAGTACTGCATAAATTGCCCATTTCTCAAATTTTAAAGTATTGTATAAGTTAGAGTTCTGTTCATATCTGGTTTGAATAGTAAAGGACTTGTCTAGTAGTTTTTGCAAATTCTTTTTGGCATCTTCTACATTTGCTTTTGTTTTTAGTTTAATATCTATTGCACTAAACTCATTTGTAGCAAATCCCAATTGTTGTTTCATAAAATCAATATTGGTAAATGCATATTTATCGTCTATTTCTTGCTGTATAGCAAATACGCCGCTGGCAAGACAGTTGCCCTCGGTCATGGCATCATCTAAATTGTTATTGTTATTTTTTTTTGGCAAAATGATTGTAACCGTAGACGATGGTAATGCCTCAGAAACACTAATGGATGCTGCATTTTGTACACCGTAGCCGAGTACTATCTTAGGGTCATCTATATTACCTATATCAAATTTGCCAGTATTTATTTTATCGGAAATACCACTTATGGTTACAAAGTTTTCATCTACAGCTTTTAAAGAAACCACTGTTTGTGCATCTCCATTTTTTAGTAGTGCTTTTTCCTCTACTACCATGGAAATGCCTGCTACGAAAGGTTGATTTTTTATAGTATTTATTTGTGCTTGCGTGATGGTAAAAGTTTTGCCTGAGGTAGGCTTTATTATACAATCGCTATAGAAAGAAG
>JANMFB010000014.1:0-12458 GCA_031377605.1 Ferruginibacter sp. | reverse complement strand
CTCTTGCTGCCAGGGTAAACAAAGCGTCTTACGAATTATCTTTTAAAGAATATTTTAGCAAAACAGTAGTAAACGCAGATCTGGATGTAGCTTGTACAGCAGCAGAAGAAATAGTGGCAGCGTTTTTGTCTTCATAACATTTAAATTGATTTGCTTAATTTTATACCATGGACTTTTCAGCACTTATTGCAATTATTGTTTCTCTGTTATTAATCGGCTTTTTTGCTGGGGTTGAAATTGTATTTGTTTCGGCCAATAAACTTTCTATAGAGTTATACAAAAAGCAAGGCACATTTGCAGGCAAAATATGGGGAGGCTATGCAGAAAACCCCGCTAAATTTATAGGAACTCTTTTAGTAGTTGTAAATATATTAATAGTTATTTATGGGTTACTTATTGGAGAAATACTGAACAGTCCCTGGAAATGGATTGAAGGAAAAATTGAGTTCAACATTCCGTATCTTATAAACTACATGAGTTTTGTAAAACTTTTTGTAGAAACGCTTGTATCAACCTTCTTAATATTGTTTGTTGAATTTACCTTTAAGGCTTTGTTTCGTGCAAGAAACAACAGTATACTTTCCATGGGTATTGTTGCATATATCGTACAGTTTTTTTATTCAACGTTTATGTCAATAAACACCTTGTTAGTTGATATGGCGGAGTGGATTCTTAAATATGTTTTTAATGTAAAACTAAGTGAGCGTAAAGACGAATTTAGCAAAGTTGATTTAGAGCACTATGTACAGCAAAACAAAAACCTTAATGAAGAAGACCAAACATCTTCGGATATAAACAAAGAAATGTTTGAAAATGCATTATCGTTGAGCGAAGTAAAACTAAGAGAGTGTTTAGTTCCCCGAAAAGAAATTATAGGTATTGGTTTAAATAGTAGTATAGAGGAAGTAAAAAAGTTATTTGTAGAAACAAGGTTGAGCAAACTTGTTGTTTATAACGAAAACATAGATGATATATCTGGTTATATACACCAATTAGATCTATTCAAAAGCCCTGAAAGTATTTCACAAATATTATTGCCTATACCTACAGTACCCGAAACAATGACTGCTACAGACTTGATGGCAAAATTTGGAAAAGACAGAAAAAGTATTGCATGGGTAATAGACGAATTTGGTGGAACAGCGGGCATTGTAACCATGGAAGATTTACTAGAAGAAATTTTTGGAGACATAAAAGACGAACACGATGATGTTGAAGAATTTGTAGATAAGCAACTTTCTATAAATGAATATTTATTTAGCGGAAGAATGGAGCTGGATTTAATAACGGAGAAATACGGGATTGTATTCCCCGACGACGAAACAGCTGAAACACTTTCGGGTTTTATTGTACAACATAATGAAGATATACCAAAAGAAAAGCAACAAATTATTATTGGCAATTACGAATTTGATATACTTACCATGAGTGATACCAAAATAGAAACCGTAAAACTAAAAGTACTTCGTAGATAGCTTTATAGATTATATGAAAATTGCTGCACACATTTCTGGTAAAAAAATCTTTAATAGTTTTTTATTTAATTTCCTAATTATTATTGCTCGAAATTATCCGTATCAACAGATTGTTCTTTTTGTAGAGGATATTGTTGGTAATGTTCCCTCTAATTTAAAACAAATAAAAATTGATGCTAATAACAAAGCAACATTTGCATACTGGAAAAAATTTAAGTTACCCAAACTAATAAAAACGGAAGAGATAGGTTGTTATGTAAGTGAAACCGGTTTTCTCAACCCTAATATTGTTATACCACAATATTTGTTTTTTAGTGATAATAATTTTGACAGTAAGAAGCGTTCATTTATTTCATCATTATCTTTAGCAAAGTATATTTTTGTAACAGAAAATTTTATCGGAGATTCATTAAATAAAAAAGAAAAAATAAAGGTAGTTTATCATGGACTTCCACAAAAGTCGAGGACTTTTAATAATACCGAATTAAATTGTGTAAAAGAGGAAAATACAAACGGACACGATTATATATTGTTTCCTGTAGACAACACATCAGCAAAAAGTATTTTAATTGTACTGAAAGCATTTTCGCTATTAAAAAAATGGCAAAAAACATCTATGAAACTGATGCTGTTGTTGGACAATATAGTAGAAGATAACCTCATCGCAGATTTTAAAAATTATAAATATAAGTCAGATGTTGTTTTTGTTAATGCATCAGAAGAAAACAGCGGATCATTAACAGCAGCTTCTTTTATAACTTTATTTTTTAGTGAGTATGAAAAAATAAATAAGGCTTTTATTGCCATGCAAAACAATGTACCAATAGTTGTAACAAATACAGCAATAAATAAAAGCCTTTTTTATGAAGCTGCTTTATACGTCTCACTAAACGAGACTGCTATCTTTGAAACAATGCAAGTGTTATACAAAGATGAATCAAAAAGAAATCAAATAAGACACAAAGCTACAACCCTATTGCAAAAATATAATCCCGAAAAAGCTGCTACGGATTTATTTAAACTTATTACAGAATAAAAAAAACAATAAATTTATTAAAAATTTAGATCATGAAATTTCCTACTCCACAAACCTTAAATTCTATTGCAACATTGATAGGAGCAACCATTATAGGTAATAGCAAAGAAGCCGTACTTGGTATAAATGAATTACACAAAGTAGAGCCTGGCGATTTGGTTTTTGTGGATCATCCTAAATATTATAGCACTTGCATAAACAGCGCTGCTACTTTTATAATTATCAATAACGAAGTAGAAGTGCCAGTAGGCAAGGCTTTGTTGCTTACAGAAAACCCTTTCGAGGCCTATTGTACTATTGTAAACCATTTTCAACCGTTTACAAAAGCAACTGAAAACATTAATACAAAAAACATTGGTGAGGGCACTTATATTTTCCCTACTGCGTTTATTGGTAACAATGTTACGATTGGTAGTAATTGTGTAATACATCCAAATGTAACTATTATGGACCATACGATTATTGGCAACAATGTTGTAATACAAGCCGGCACTGTAATTGGAAGCGATGCGTTTTACTACAATACAAAAAAGAACAGAGATATTTGGTATAAAAAAATGCCCAGCTGTGGAAGAGTTATAATAGAAGATGATGTAGAAATAGGGGCAGGTTGTACTATTGATAGAGGCGTAAGCCATGACACAAGACTAGGCAAAGGCACACGATTCGACAACATGATTCATATTGGCCATGATACTGTTTTTGGGAAAAATTGTTTGGTAGCTGCAAATGTTATCGTAGCAGGTTGTGTTACGATAAAAGACGGTGTTACTATATGGGGACGCTGCACTATCAACAAAACATTAACGATTGGAGAAAATGCTGTCCTTCTCGGTCTTACAGGCGTGGGTAAAGATTTACCTGGAAACACAACTTATTTTGGTGCACCTGCACAAGAAGCTAGAGCTGCCCAAAAAGATTTAATTTGGATAAAAAGAATCCCAGAGTTATGGGAAAAGGTTATGAAGAAATAATAATTATTCTTCTTTATAATCATAAGGAAGCTGGTCTGCAATTTTTTCCCAGCTCCAATAACCGCTTATAGAAATATCGTTTTGGTCATAGAAATATCCGTTTTGTTCTATAACAATACTTTCTGTAGGTTTAAATATTAGGATAGAAAACCTAAAATCTTTAGGCTCGTTTTTATTTTCTGAAAGAAATGATACACTTGGTTTTGCTGCAAGATACAGAATACCAACATTTGGTTGGTTGGGCATTATCTCAACTGTTTGTGTGCTGTCGTCTTTTTCATAATTAAGTGCAGCATACACATCTTTCAATTTCATTGCCTCTTCTTTACCATTGGCAGTTATAATAAATTGCACATTAAATGAATCTATTTTTAAATCCTTATTGTAAAGACTTCTCATAAAATGTAATGTAGAACCTTTAAAAGCATTTGCTCTTGCCTGCTGCCATTGTAATGTAGTAATACTATCGGCTAGCATTTTTTCATACAATGGGAATCCTGTAAATGTGCTCACCTCTGTTTTGTACTCATGCGTAAAAGAATCCAAAGAATACCTAATATTATAACCAAGCGCTAAGTTTTTTATGAGCAAGGGCTCTGTAGCAGTTATTTTTAAACGGTTTTTTTTCTTTGAGAAAAAGAAATGCAATACTTCTGGGTTTTGTATGTTACAACTTTTACTGTTGATTGACTTTCCAATAAATTCTTCTTTAAAAAAGTCCCCGTATTTGGCAAACCCATCCAATACTTCGTTGGAAGAAACAATAGAAACTGTCTCTAATTCTTTCTCTTTTTCTTTGAGTTTGATAATAATCTTTTCGGAACTATTCGCACTAGAAACTCTTGTTATTTCTGTTTTAAATCCGGTATAAGAAAAAACTAAATCATAACCACCTGAAGGAAGTTGTAGCGTAAAATTTCCATCTTTATCTGTAGCAGTACCAATGGTTGTGTTTTGAGCAAATACTGATGCAACAGGCATTCCTGTGCCAGTAACTTCATTTAAAACAGTGCCAGTAATACTGTAAGATGATTGTGCGGCTGCACTATTAATAAATGTTGCAGTAAATAATAAAAAACAAATAAATTTCATTCAATAAAGATTATAAAAAAAGTGATACCTATTTTGTTAAATTTTGCAATATAGATTTACAAGTTTCCGCAATGGTATCTTCTAGTTTTTTATACCTAAATGCGGGTATCGCATTTAATAATTTACTATTATCATATTCTACGGTTGCCAAAGATGTAGCTGCAGTTTCTCTCGTTATTAAAGGAGAGGCGCTGGTAAACATACTTTTTATAGCTTCTAGCCGCCAAGTAATAGCTGCAAGAAAAGGTGTTACTTTTTTTGAAGGAGCTTTTTTATTAAACCCTTTTGCAATATTATTTAATACATATTGGTAAGTTAAATTTTCCGCTGCCAATATAAACCGCTCTTCATTAATATCGCTTTCCATTAAAAGTATCATAGCTTTTGCAACATCGTGTACATCTACAAAACCAGACGTACCAGTTGCGTACCAAGGAAAACCTTCATATACAGATTTAAAAAGTTTTGTAGAACCTTCATTCCAATTTCCACAACCAAGAATAATAGAAGGATTTACTATGGCTATCTGCAACCCTTCTGCAGCGCCACGCCATACTTCCATTTCTGCTAAATATTTACTATGTCCGTATTTACTGTTACTCGTTTCCTCTGTCCAGTACATACTTTCATTTATTTTTTCTCCTATACGTATGCGCCCAAGAGCAGCTACAGAACTTACATACACAAGTTTTCGCACGTTGGCGTTTAAGCAAGCATTTACAATATTAGCTGTGCCATCTACATTAATGCTGTATAATTTTTTTTCATCTTTTGGTGCAAATGACACGAGTGCTGCACAATGATACACTTCGGTTATACCCTCCATTATTTCTTCTAGTGACATTACATCCAATATATCGCATTGAACTAAGGCTAAATTTTGTCTTGCAACAATTACAGCATTACGATAAATTGCCTTTACTTTTTTTCCTTGGGCAAGTAATTGATTAATCAATTCATTACCTACTAGCCCGGCACCACCTGTTACTAAAATCATATAGTTGCAGTTTTGGAATAATCATAAAATCCTTTTCCTGTTTTTTTACCTAAATTACCAGCTGCTACTTTTTGCGCTTGCAAAGGAGATGGAGTGAAGCGAGGGTTTTTATGAAATGCCTCATACACTGATTGTGATACTGCATAGTTTATATCCAAGCCTATTAGATCCATTAGTTTAAACGGTCCCATTTTAAAACCAGCATTTTCCATAATGGTATCAATATCTTCTATCGCTATATTTTTTTCTAGTGCAAGGTGCAGGGCTTCTAAATAATAATGTCTTGCTACCCTGTTTACAATAAAGCCAGGTGCATCTTTACAAATAACTGGCTGTTTTTTTAATTGTAAACACAAATCACTTATTGTCTTTGTTGTTGCTTTATTAGTTTGTTCGCCTGCAACTACTTCCACAAGTTTCATTATGTGGGCAGGATTAAAAAAATGCATGCCAGCAACTCTTTCAGGATGAGCGATATTTTTTTGAATAGCAGAAATGGAGAGTGATGATGTATTGCTTGCTAAAATTGTTTTAGAGCTGTTTATAGATGCTAAATTTTGATATAGCTTTTCTTTTATCCTAAGGTCTTCAATGATGGCTTCAATTACAATATCAGCAACACAAGCATTAATATCGCTAGTAAATAAAATTTTATTAAAGATAGTTTCTTTCTTAGAAGCTGTTATTTTTTCTTTACTTAGTAAGAAATCTAAATTTTTATTAATGATATTTTTTGCATTTTCAATTCCCATTTCATTGGTATCGAAAAGTATAACATCAAAATCATTTTGCGCAGCACACAACGCAATACCACTGCCCATTGTACCTGCACCAGCAACAGCTATTTTTTCTATCATGGGGTAAATTTACCGCAAAGGTGCAAAGGCGCAAAAAGAAAAGTTTGCAACCATTCATTAATAACGTCTGTGTATTCGTAATAGTCCAATTGCATAGGCTTAAACTACTACTAATGCAGCATTATACCGAAAGCCTATTAGGCTACTTATCGAAATATTTGGTATAAACCATAAAATTGTAATGGGTTACAATTCTATAGTTTGAAAAAATTTAATCTAGTGTTTCATTTGTAATGACAATTATGCAGATTCAAATTGCTGTAAAAAACGTAGATCGTTTTCACTAAATAGGCGCAGATCTTTTATCTGATAACTTAGCATTGTAATTCTTTCAACACCCATTCCAAAAGCAAAGCCCGTGTATTTATTACTATCGATATTACAATTCTCTAGCACTTTTGGGTGTACCATGCCACAGCCTAAAATTTCTACCCAGCCAGTTTTTTTACATACGCTACAACCATCGCCTTTGCAAATGAGACAGCTAATATCCATCTCTGCACTCGGTTCTGTAAAAGGAAAATAGGAAGGACGGAAACGTACTTTCACATCTTGCCCAAACATTTCTGTTACAAAAAAGTAAAGCGTTTGTTTTAAATCTGCAAACGAAACATTTTCTGCAATGTATAATCCCTCTACTTGGTTGAAAAAACAATGTGCCCTTGCGCTAATGGTTTCGTTTCTAAAAACACGACCTGGGCAAATGATGCGAAGAGGTAATTTCCCTTTCTGCATTTCACGTATTTGAACGCTACTCGTATGTGTACGTAAAAGCCAATCTGGATTTTGAGAAATGTAAAATGTATCCTGCATATCCCTTGCAGGATGATTCTCTGGTAAATTAAGTGCAGAAAAGTTATGAAAATCATCTTCTATCTCTGGCCCTTCTGCTACGGCAAAGCCAAGTGTATTAAAAATAGAAATAATTTTATTTTTAACAATACTTATGGGATGGCGAGTACCAAGTGGCGCAGGCGTACCGGGCAGGGTAAGATCAAAGTCTATATTTTTCTTTTGTGAATTTTCTGTTGTACTACCAGCAAAGGAGGCAAATTTTTCTTCAACAAATATTTTAAATTCGTTGAGTAGTTGACCTGCTTCTTTCTTGTTTTCTGCAGCCACATTTTTCATTTCTCCCATGATGGTTTTTACCAAACCTTTTGTACCAAGGTATTTTATCCTAAAATTTTCTATGCCTTCTGCCACTGCAGGGTTTTCGGCTTTTATTTCAGCTTTGTATTTCTCTATTAGATCACGTAAACTTTCCATAGTGCAAATATAACGATTTGCAATTTTTGATGAGTATTGCTGGTCTTTTTATTGTTGTGGTTCATCGCAGTATTTTAAAATGGCTTCTATTTCTTCATTTTTTAATTGTGGGAAAGCGGTCATAGGGTATTGCTTGTACTCATCAAATAATTTTTTTGCATAAGCGTTTCTACCAATAACTTCCATGGAGTTTCTTACATAATCATATAACAAATCTCTATCTGGCCACCTAGCAAATGTTCCCTGTAATGCAGGGCCAATCATTTTTTCATTCGTTTTATGGCACGATGCACAAAGCGTTGTAAAAAGTGCCTTGCCGTTTATGGTTTGACTTGGCTCGCTTACAACATCGTTGTTGTTATTGCTGTTTTGGTTACAAGCCACAAGTAAAATAAAAGAGAAAACTATTAGGTATTTCATTGGTTAATAATTATTGAAGCGCAGGTATAAAAATGAAACTGTAGTTTCTTAATCAAGAGTATAAATAATCAAGTTTGTTAACTTTTAATTAATAGCCTAAACAAACTTCACTTTAAAAATCAAAAATAAACATAACCCCTATAGTGTTTAAACTTTCTATTTTCTGCTTATCGTCTATTACCTGATTTTTATTAGAGGTAAATTTTGTAAAATCAGACTGTCCTGAAAAATTAACCCCTGCCTTCATAAAATTAGAAACCTTGTATGTAAATCCAAGGCGAAATTGACTACCAAAACTCCAGCCGCTGTAAATATTTTTTTTAACTGTATTTAAAAATCGATAATTATCTTTAATAATGTTTTGACCATAAATACCAAAGTTGGCTACAATATTAAACAAATCTGAAATTTTTTGATTTGTAGTTAAAGCAAGTGGAATATTAATCAATACCCTTTCATGGTAAAAATTGCCGAATGAATTAAAACCATTTCCGGTGAGTGTATTTACCCCAATGCCGGTTCCTAAGCCAATGTTTTCTTTTAGTTTGTAATTAAATAAAATTTGTGCACCGTTACCATTAAGATTGTAATTTGGCTCTTTGTCGTTTTTTATTACTCCATACCCAAACCCGGTGAACGTAATAATATTAAACTTTGACTGCTTTACTCTTTGGGCTTCAATTTGATTGGCTGTAGCTAGAATCAATAAAAGAAACAAGGAGTTTTTTAGTATGCTTTTCATTGTAAAATTTGATTTATTTGAATTAAAATATGATGCAGTAATTCTTTTAATTTATAGCCAAAATTAAAGGTTTGTACTAAAAAGTAAAAGCCAAGAATACAAAGATTAGTTAACTAAAACAACCTTCTGTTTTCCTGGCTTGTATATTTTTTGCGGTTGATATTATTTTAATATCTCTCTACCAATTACCAGTTTTTGTATTTCGCTAGTGCCTTCACCAATGGTACAAAGTTTACTATCTCTGTAAAATTTTTCTACCGGAAAATCTTTAGTGTAACCATAACCGCCAAAAATTTGCACTGCATCGGTACTTATTTCTACAGCTATTTCGCTTGTGTAATATTTAGCCATTGCTGCTTCTTTGGTCATTGGTAGGCCTTTCATTTTAAGATCGCAGGCTTGTTGTACCAAAAGTTCGCCGCACTCTATTTTGGTTGCCATATCTGCAAGCTTAAAAGAGATACCTTGGAAACTCGCAATAGGTTTATCAAATTGGTGACGCTCTTGAGCATATTTTAAAGAAGCTTCGTAAGCGCCTCTTGCAATACCCATACTCAATGCAGCAATGGAAATTCTACCACCATCTAATATTTTCATAGCTTGTTTGAAACCATCTCCTACTTCGCCAAGACGCTGCTCATCAGATACGATGCAACTGTCAAAAATCATTTCTGCAGTTTCGCTTGCACGCATACCGAGTTTATTTTCTTTTTTGCCTGCTGTAAAACCTGCTGTTCCTCTCTCAATAATAAATGCTGTACTGTTATTTTTTGCTCTTGGTTCGCCAGTTCTGCAAACGACCACTGCTACATCGCCTGATTTACCATGCGTTATCCAGCTTTTTGCTCCACTTATAATCCAATTGTCCCCATCTTTTACAGCGGTTGTTTTCATATTGCCAGCATCGCTACCGGTATTGGGTTCTGTAAGCCCCCAAGCACCAATATGCTCCGCTGTAGCAAGTTTGGGCAAGTATTTTTGCTTTTGGGTTTCATTACCAAAGGTTAAAATATGACCCGTACATAAAGAATTGTGTGCCGCTACCGATAAACCAATAGAGCCACAAACTTTGGCTATTTCTTGTATAATGGCATTGTATTCAAAATAACTTAAGCCTGTGCCGCCATATTGCTCGGGTACTAAAACACCCATCATGCCTAGCTTTCCTAGCTCTTTAAAAATGAGTATGGGAAATTCTTGGCTTTCGTCCCACTCCATCAAATATGGCTTAATGTGTTGTAATGCAAAATCTTTTGCAGATTGAGCAACTTGGGCAGTTAACTCATTGTGTTGAAAATTCATATGACGAGCAATTTTAGAGGCGCAATTTAGTCTATAACTAGCTTATAAAGTAAGATTACAACGTTAAATACGGAGATATTTTATTAAAAGTTTCTCCATCAATTAGCACGATTTTTTTAAGTTCATCTAGGCTTTCAAAATCGCCATGTTGCTTTTTGTAGTTTAGTATCACGTTTGCCAATTGCCAACGGATATATGGGTGCGCTTTTAATACTTCTGCAGTGGCTGTATTGATATTTATTTTGGTAATGTTTGTATTGTTAAAAAGTAAATAGGGTTTTATTTTTTGATAGGTAGAATCTGGCAAACCAAATGTTTCTGCTATTTGATCGGTTTTGTAAAAACCGCCAAGTTTAGTTCTAAAATTAATAATGCGCCTAGCATAGCCGCCACCAATACCTGGTAAACTTTCGAATGCAGCAGAGTCGGCAAGGTTTATATCTATTGCTGCAATTGTTTTCTTTTCATAAACTTTTTTCTCGTAGGGTTTGTAATCATTCTCATATTTGCTTACATATTTTTCTTCTACTGCTATGCGCACGTAAGGCATTAGCCTGTCTTTTAGCTCATCGCTCATTCCCCATATTTTTAGAATGCCATCTGCGTTTCTAAATTTTCCTCCCTTAGATAAATATTTTTGTATGCTTGCCGCCGTTCTTTCTTTTGTGCCCAATTTTTTCCAATCAGCTTCTGTAATTGTATTGGGGTCAAAATAAAATAAAGGTGCATTTAAGTTTTCATTATCAGATTTATATTTGTTTGGGTACGAGTCATTATCATAATCTTTTTTAAAAAAATTAGCCACACTGTCTTTTTCTTGTATATTTAATTGAGCAAAAGCCTCGTCAAACGTAGGTGTAAACTTTTCGTTTTTACTTTGAAAATAGGAATAAGCTACAGGTAAAAGTGCAACAAATAATATAGCCACAAGAAGCGAAATAACACCTCTTCTTTCTTTTTTAGTAAAATTAAAATATGACTGAATATAATTTTTCAAAAAATTAGTTTTGGTTGTAGCTTGGTAAAACTAATTTACACTTAAAGCATGATATATCAAATTACTTATGATGGGTTTACAAAAAATAAATTCTAAATATATTTACCCTCGTCTTGCAAGCACTATCGTATTTTTAAACTTCTTTGTTTTTCCTGATAGGCTAAAAACGTCTGTATAAATTATATAAATACCTACTGGTAATTTTTGTTGTTTTTCTCCAAGGCCATCCCAACGGTAATAGCCTTTAATCCCATTAAGGGTGTTGCGTTGTAAGTACCTTACAGCTCTGCCTGCTCCATCAAAAATGGTAACGTTAGATACATAGCCAGGCTCTGGAAAACTATATTGTATGGTTGCAAAATCATCTAAGCCATCATTATCGGGGCTTACAATTGCAGGTGTTATAGTAATGTCACCTTTTACTTCTGCATCTATTCTGTTTTGCGAATTTTTGTAAGTGGGTGTACCATACCCTACGGTAGATGCAGCACTGTGAAAATTACTTTGTATGCTGGCGGCATCGGGGTTTATACGCTCCAATGCTACAGCCTCGGTATTGTTTATCAAAGAGAAATGCCATTTATCACTATAGGCAACTTCATCTATAATTTTGCCTTGTTCATTTAATAAGAGCACGTTGCTTTTATCATCATTAAAAGACGGCATACTGTTTAATTGAATAAAAGCTTTAGGGTCGTTTGCAACAAATTCTCTTTGTACAATGGCAGGGTCAGTTGTTACCACAATGTAATCTCCCGGAAAAAATAAATAATCTTCTACGCTAAACTGTGTAATACTCGATATGATATTGCTGTTATTTCTATTGGCTATGTAAGCATTTTTTAAATTTAATATTTTTTTGCTTCTGTTGTAAAACTCCACATAATCCACGCTGTTAGGTTTTGGGTTAAATAAAATTTCATTTACAACAATATCTAAACTATCAGTTGTTACAGGCAAACCTACTCTTGCAGTTTTATTGTTTAAAATATTATTGCCACTGCAATCCGCAACATTATTTACAGTTACCGTATAAACTTTATTTGTAACCATACTTGTAGACAGCGATAAGGAAACCCTATCAAACGATACAGATAGTGGTACCGCATTTGTAATATTTATTCCGTCACTCATGGTATAGCTAGCAGCCAATGCGCCACTTGTACTATCTACAGGCTCATCAAAAACAAGGGTTACGTTTGTGGTATTTGTAGCATAAGCACGTAAAAGCTTTGGTGCGGTTACATCAGCATTTACCGCATTTACAGAATTTACTGCCCCTGGGCTTCCGCCTCTA
>JANMFB010000395.1:0-3091 GCA_031377605.1 Ferruginibacter sp. | reverse complement strand
GCCCAACACTTTCATATCTTTTGAAGCATCATAAGGCAGCTTTTTTATCATTTCTTTTTCTTGTAAAGTAGATGGCACTACTTTATCATAAAAACCTTCCACAGCTATGTTGCCTTCCTTGTTATAAAATGAAGCAATCATTTGAGACATTATAACTGCAGAATTTGGGGTTTTGCCACCAAACTGTCCTGAATGTCCATCAATATTGCCTGTTTTTATGCTAAACTCGAGCGTTGCAGCTCCTCTTAAACTCATTAAAATAGAAGGTGTATTTTCACTGAACTGACTTCCATCTGCATTTAAAGCAAAATCTGCTTTTAATAACGTCGCATTTTTCTCGAGAAAATCTTTAAAACTTGGGCTTCCTTTTTCTTCTTCTCCATCAAAAATAAATTTTACATTTATCGGCAATTTCCCAACTGTACGTAACATTGCCTCTACAGCCCAAATAGTTATCATCACTCCACTTTTATCATCACTTGCTCCTCGTCCCAATATTTTTCCATCTTCTATTTTTGGTGCAAAAGGTGGATTGTTCCATTCTGATTCTTTTACAGGTTGCACATCATAATGAGCATAAATTAAAACAGTGGGTTTTCCTGGTGCTTTGTCCCAGCTTCCATATACAATTGGATTTCCATCAGTCTGTATTGTTTGTGCTGTTGTAATACCGATGCTTTTTAGTTTATTAACTATCCAAGCTGCAGCTTTTTCAATATCGGGTTTGTTTGAAGGAATAGAAGAGATACTCGGAATAGATACCAACTCAATAAATTCTTTTAAGTGAGCATCATTATTGTCGTCAATATATTTTTCATAACGAGCAAGCGATGAATTCACTTGCTCGTTTTTGGATTTTAACTTTTGTGCAAAAAGTTGTAAAGAAAGTATATTTATCAATGCGATAAATAAAAAGGCCTTTTGTTTGATTCCCATTTTAAAATTTATTAATATTTGTGAAACCTTCTGCCTCCATAATTACAGCAGTATTCTTCCATCAGCAAAATAGTTTTTTTATTTACTCTACTAAAACTTATTTTACTGTAACGTCATTGTTAACTTCTATCCAATAGCCATCAGGGTCTTGCAAGTAAATTTGCTTTATTCCGTCCGCTCTTGCATTTATTTTATTTGCTATCCCAGGCCAGTCGGAATAGGCAATTTTTATTGCTGTTAATCGATTGACAAATGCATCAATATTTTTTGTTGCTAAAGCAAGGTGAACAGCTTTGTTGATAACTACTGTTTCTTTTAATACAGATATTAAATGCAATTCTTTTCCATCATTAAGCGAAATCCAGCGAATACCTTCTATTGCAGAGCGATTGGTAATTTCTTGTAACTGAAAAACTTTTGTGTAAAAATCTGCAGAACGATTTACATCTTTTACTGAAAGTGCCAGGTGGTTAAAGGTAAAATGGAACTTAGCACTATCCTGTGCGTGCAGCAAATAACTAATTGAAAATGCAAAAAGGAGTAAGATTATATTTTTCATTATTTATAATTTTCGTTCGTTTAAAAATTTCTTTATTTCATGTAGTGAAATTCCCACGCCTTGGTTCGTGTCTCACGAACCACATCTTGCATTCGTGAGACACGAACGCAGGCTGAGGAGTAAGATTATATTTTTCATTATTTATAATTTTCGTTCGTTTAAAAATTTCTTTATTTCATGTAGTGAAATTCTGTTTTGTAAAAACTTATTCATCACTTCGCTTTATGCGCTTCCATATCTATCTCAATTAACTGCCCTTCTACTGCCAATCCTTTTACTTCCAGCCATGTACCTGTTGGGAATTGTTTTTTATAAATTAAATTACGAAAGGCAGACACTTTTATAAAATCGGCCATGTTGGTGGTATAAATATTTTCTGCAACTACATCATCGTAAGAATATCCATAATGTTGCAAAATTTTCTCCAAGTCATTGTAGCAATTTTTCATTTGTTGCTCCATATTGCCAGGCGCTACAATAATACCAGAGTCATTCATGCTTACTGCTCCTGAAATTTTAAGATCATCACCAATTTTTACAGCATGCGTATAACCATACTCTTTTTCAAGCTTGGGGCGTAGGTTAAAATACGCTGGTTTTTCTGCTCTAACAATTGTTTCTTTATTATTTTCTTCTTTGCAGCTTTGTGCAGTAAAAAATAATGTACCTGTAAAAGCTATTATTACTAAATTTTTTAAAATAGATAGTTTGTATTTCATTTTTTTAGTTTTTTAAAATTGAAAATAAATAAAGGAACTACCGCTCTCTTGAGCAAATATTATAACTACTAACATTATTGCCCATACAATGCCTAGTAATATCCAAGATGATTTGTACGCAACTTTTAGTACGCTTGTATTTCGCATAAGCCAATGAAACAAAAGCATGATGGGAATAATGATGGCTACTTTAATAATGGCAAGTGTTGTTAATAATGGTTTTCCATTATCCGAAAAACCAAACATGCTTTGCAATAAATTACCAGCTTGAGAAAAAGTGCCTGCTCTAAAAAATACCCATGTAATATTTATCAACATAAAAGTGAAGAATGCATAGAAGAAATTATTGTTTTTCTGTTTTTCGTCTTGAATGATATTTCCATTGGTAGTAACCAAGCTTTTATCTTTTTTAAACAATCTTTCTGTAACTAAATACAAACCATGTAATCCACCCCAAGCCACAAATGTCCAGTTTGCGCCATGCCATAAGCCACCAAGCAACATGGTTGTCATTAATGCAAAATACAATTTTACTGCACCATTTCTGTTGCCACCAAGTGGAATGTATAAATAATCTCGTAGCCAAGTAGAAAGTGTGATGTGCCACCTCCGCCAAAAATCGGAAAAACCAGTAGCAGCATAAGGATAATTGAAATTTTGTGGCAATACAAAACCTAAACACAATGCAACGCCAATTGCACAAGTAGAGTATCCTGCAAAGTCAAAAAATATTTGTCCCGAAAAAGCAAGTACGCCCGCCCATGCATCTATCGTTGGAAGTTTATCTGTTGTATTAAATACACTGTTTGCCGTTTCTGCAAGCATACTGTCTGCTAAAAATACTTTCATAAAAAGCCCAAGTGTAAGTAGGAATAAG
>JANMFB010000353.1:0-3341 GCA_031377605.1 Ferruginibacter sp. | reverse complement strand
TACATTGGTACTGCTACTATAACATCCCAAACTATCTGTAAGCAAAGCAGTGTAAGTAATGGTATCTTTTATAACAGTGGCAATCGTTTGATAAGCGTTATTGCTGGTAATTCCCTCTATGGGCGACCATAATACTTTTTTATCAGGAGGATTTACAGCAATTCTTATTGTGTCATTTTTACAACCAAATACGGTGTTTGTAGTGGGAATTGCAGTAAAAGGAGTGAATACTGTAATGGTAGTGCTGTCTCTTAAAGTGCACCCAGCAGCATTACTAGCTATAGCATAGATTTTGGTAATATTATTTACAGGCGTGGCAATGGTAGTGTCGCAGGTAGCACAACTCACAAGGTTTGCAGGACTCCAAACCAACGTATCTGTATGGTAAGCAGTTAGGGTAACTGTCTTACCAAAACAAATTTTATCGTTTCGGGGAAATATTCTTAAAAAGGGAGATTCTCTTACCAATACTTGGCTTATTAAACTATCTGTACAACCTTTAGTATCTTTTGCAAATAGTTTAATTGTATAAGTACCTTCAGTAGTAAATTGAAATGGAGTTGGCTGAAATTGGTTGTCTTGTAAACCATTAATACCAAAGGTCCATAACCAATTTTTGATGGTATCAATAGCTGCGAATGGATTGGAATTGTTGGTAATTACAAAATTATTATTTGTGCAACCAAGTGTAGATGCATTATAGGATAATACGGGTCCTCTTACCGAAATAGGATGGTTTACTTTTACGGTATCTTTACAATACTGAATACCGTTGTTTAAGATTACATAGTTGTTATTAAAATTTCCAAAAAAAGCAGCATTTAGATTTGAACTTGATATGGAAGAATCAAAATTGAACCCAATTACAGACCAAATGCTATTTAAAAATGGGTTTAAATAGTTGTTTAAAATAGTAAATGTAGTTGGAGCATTTCTGCATAAAAAAGTATCGGGATTTATTAGGCTTGGTGTAGCAGTATAAATTGCAAATTGAATGGTGTCTTTGCAGGCAGTTATATTATCTGCTACTATTAGTTGGGTATTAAAACTACCATTTGGAGGAAAAGTATGCACAGCATTTAAACTATTCAAAGGTGGACTACTATCACCAAATGTCCACTCAGATGAAGAAATGTTTCCCTGCGATTGGTTTGTGAAAGCAAATGTTTTTTTGTTAGTGCAAGTGTTCGAATATCTGTAATTGGCTATTACACCAATAATGTTAATAGTGAATGTTATAGGGTTACCTGGGCATTCGTTAAAAAGTGGTGTTACCTTTACTGTTTTTACACCCAACAGACCATATTTATGTGAGTTGATGCTATCAGAAGTTATTTGCGAAGTTCCGTCACCGTATTCCCATTTATAGCTATTTGCCAAAGGAGCATAAGCATAAAATTCTGCACTTTCATTGCCACAGTAGGTCAGTTTTTTTGGATATGCAACAAGATTTACTGGTGGTATTCCTAGTTTTATTAATGGAAATGCAAAAGTATCGGCACAGTCGTTAGAAGTGCTTATTAAAACCTTTGGCAAATAAAAACCCGAGTCAAGGTAAGTATGCGAAGTATTGCTTGAAAGGGTTATTTGCGGGGTTGAGTTGTCGCCAAATGTCCAGGTATAATTGGTTACCGTAACACCTGTAGGTAAGCTGGCGGCTACAGAAAATAATATGTTTCGTGGGGCACATCCAGAAGTAGGAGCTGCAGACCCATTTAAGCTTAGTCTATTTACATTTATTTGATAAGTTGCTGAATCTATGCAGCCAGAAGCAGCAGTGACCTTTACTTTGGCAATAAAAGTACCATACGTGGCATAAAAATGAGTAATTGTATCAGCATTGGTAGTTATAGATGCAGTACCATCTCCAAAGCTATATAGGTAAGTAGCATTTGGCGCCGAAGAAGCGGTGCTAAATTTTACATTGCCTGGTTTACAGAGATTATTTATATTGGCAGAAAGACTTACTGTTAAGGATGGCGCAACAACAATTGTTTGGGTAGTTTCTATAGCTACATTTTGAAAAACCGCTACCAGTTTCACTGTATAACTACCTGTTGTAAAACTAACGCTAGGTATGGCACTGTTACTGGTTTGGCCATTGCCAAAGTACCAAGTAAATCCAATTGGATTGCCAGTATATACGGGTGTGAAATTTATTGTTGCAGGGCTACAAAGCCCACCACCATTGGCATTAGTGTATGTAAAAGCAATGGTTTGACCTTCACTTTTTTGGCAAAATGAGCATAAGCAGATTATTAATAAAAATTTGTACATATCTGTTTGTTAGTATAAGAACGAAATTCAGATAGTTTTGTGTTTAATCAAATATATTAATTTGTTGATAATGAAATGAGCATTAAAGTGTGAATTGTATTATTTTGATCGTGAATTGACTTTGTTGATTTTAAAAATGTAGAAAGATTGTCAACCACAAAAGAATATTATACAATAAACATGCATAAAGGTTAATAACCCGTTTGGCAAACTGCAAAATTTTAAAGGAAGCATGGAATTGATTAGTTGAGAATGCTTGCAATTACAATTTTAAAAATAACCTCATCACTTGCTCCAAAATAGTTTATTGATTTGCTCGTTTAACTCCGATACAATAAATTTGCTCAAATTATACTAGACTAAAGTCTCCATACTAATTACTAGATACTAATTACTCAATACAAAATACTTAATACTAATTATGCGTCAAATAGCGTTTAGAGAAGCCCTCAGAGAAGCCATGCAAGAAGAAATGAGGAAAGATGAGAATGTTTTTTTAATGGGAGAGGAAGTGGCAGAATACGATGGAGCCTACAAAGTAAGTCAAGGCATGCTAGCAGAGTTTGGCGAAAAAAGAATAATCGATACACCTATAGCTGAGCTTGGATTTTCTGCTATAGCGGTTGGTGCTGCTCAAAACGGGTTACGCCCCATAGTGGAATTTATGACTTGGAATTTTGCTGTGCTAGCATTAGATCAAATATTAAATACTGCATCTAAAATGCTTGCCATGAGTGGCGGACAAGTTGGATGCCCAATTGTATTTAGAGGTGGTAACGGAAGTGCCGGACAACTTGGTGCGCAACACAGTACTGCATTTGAAAGCATGTATGCAAATATCCCGGGATTAAAAGTGATATCTGTAAGTAATCCTTACGATGCTAAAGGTTTATTGAAAGCTGCTATAAGAGACGATGATCCTGTTATGTTTATGGAAAGTGAAGTTTTATATGGCGAAAAAGGCGAAGTGCCAGAAGCAGAATATGTTTTACCCATTGGCAAATGTTTTGTAAAAAGGCCAGGCAAAGACGTAACAATCGTTTCTTTCAATAAGATGATGAAAG